>JANWKP010000204.1 GCA_025451315.1 Nitrososphaerales archaeon
ACTGGTATCGATGGCATCGTTTTAAACAATTCAACTGAAAATGTAAAAGATGTCAAAGTAGATATTATCTTGTTTGATCCACTAAACAAAACAATAGAGGATACAACCAGGTCCATTACATCTCCACTTTCTACAATGGAACCAGGCTCTGCAGAAGATTTTAGTTTCCTTATGAGTACAAAGGATATTGATCATTATGATGCACGTTCATACGGCCTAAGAACAGAATAAAAGACCCAACCTGAAGGATTTTGAAGATCGAACAATAGATTTGTTACAGGTTCTCAACAATCACATTATATGATATTGTATAATTAAATCGATAGAAAATTATTATTAAATCTGTATCTATTACGTGAATTCATAGACAGCATTATTATACAAATTGATGGTGATAAAAAGTATCAAATATCTGCTGCTACTAATTATTTAGGTCTAACTGTATAACTTGTATTTCGTTAAGATAGGGGGATTCCATTATCTGCTATATGTATTATAAACTAGGCCCTAAAAAAGTAAGAAATATCACACGGGCCCGGTGGTTTCCACTGTATTTTCACCACTAAAAAAGAACTCAATTACTATATCTTTAGAATCAATTAAACTTTTCCAAGCAATAGGTAATTTTTTTCATTCAAATGTCATTGAGATTGCCCTTTTGCCAACCTTAGGTAAAAATTATATTATAAAATAAGATCATGACTTAATAAATTACTTTACTACTTTAAAAGACTCAAGTATATGTCCTTCGTATGACTTTGCTTGAACCTCTGCTTTCTTTCCATCAAATATAATAATATGATATCCATATCCTTGGTCATGTGTAAATGGTGTCCATCTATTATTGGGCTCTTCAAAATCATTTAATTGCTGTCCTCCTGCTCCATTTACAATGTAAATTTGAACATGATCCTTACTAAAATCTAAGGACGATTCAGTAATTATTGGTTCATTATCCAATCCCCAATATTTGATTGGGTGTGGTTCTCTGCATATTATGGGAATGTCCGTGAATCACAAAGTCTATCGGAAATTGATCAAAAAGCGGTTGATAAATATCCTTGCTTTTCTTTCCGGTCGGTGGCCTCCTTTTTATGTGTATAGTGGCTTGTGTGAAATAACAATAATCCAATTTATTTATTTTCAACGTCTTGCAACTTTATGGCTGCTTCTAGTTTTGATTTGACCCAATTATATTGACTTTTACCTTTCAGATTCAAATCATGGTCTTGACTATTCATGCAAATTATGTATACATTTCATTTCCTTCTTGCTTTGTATTTGTCCATTCTGTTATTTCAAAATATCTTTCAAGTTGCTCTTTGACTGTGTCACTTTCGCTTTCTTTGTCATCATGTATGCATCTGGAAAAAATAGTTTTTTCTTTTAATCCTTTAAATGATTCAAATAAATAGGTAAAACATTCTGCATTATATTCATATGACGAATCGCCCAAAAATAGGATCGCATTAGGCTTTTCATTTATGACATTTTGAAAAGTCAGTATAGCATTGCTACTACATGTTGTGTCCCCTACTGCGGAAACTACTATTCTATTTTGTGTTAAATTGGTAAGAAATACCAATGACGTATAATGTTTATGTGATGTTAAAATTCTCAGTCTTGTTCCTTTATTTCAGCACTAATAGTTCCAGCTTATTGATACATTTCTTTAGGAATTTATTTGGTTTCTCTAATCATTTCAAGTTCATAATTAGGCCTTTTTTTGGCTTTTGGATATCTTCCCTCGCTATAAATTTGGTTAGTTCTACCTATTTTTTATCCTATTTTATGCTGAAAATTTCTCATTTTCGCTATACTTTAATATTTTGTGCTTACTATTCATTATTTTCTTCTTTTTGACCTCCAATAGCTCACTATTTGACTCTGTCTCATCCGTATTTCCTAGATTGACTAAACTTTTTAATTCATTTCTATCAAAGGGGGTTTCTTCTAATAATTGGTCCAATTTGCCTTCCATGATTATACAATTATAGGATAGGACTGATGAGTGCTTACCTGTCATACTCCTGTTTCTATCCAGTAATTTCTCCGTAAATCTTATGGATTTCATCCAATAAACTTGTTAGTTCTCTAACAATCATCTTGCTCATTTTATTCTTCAGTTTCTCCGCGACATTAAGAAGCTGTGATAAATTTGTACCAATCACGGTTTTCCCATAGAAGGATCAATTCCATGCCTAGTATCTGTATATTCTGTTGGTTTCTTGATTTAATTAAACTTGTGGGAACAGAATCATGTGGTTTAGTAAAAGGAACGATACAATTATGGTAATTACTACTGTAATAATTAGTATAGTTTGGTCTAAAACAACCAAGGGTGTTGAGGCAGGATGGAGGGATGAATTGTTAGGAAAGGTCTATTATTAAAGACTCAAATGGGAAACCTATAGGAAAACAACACTTCAATCCTGTAATTGCTTATGATCTCATTTGTGATGAAAATAAGACGGATGAATTACAATATGTTTATAAAAAAGGTATTTTTTGAGCATTTAACCATCATCATCTTCATTTTTATTTATAGTAAAGCTGCATTTTTTTCTTTGCCGTCTATTGTATACGAGTACTTTAGTAATACTTTAGTCTTTGAAATTACTTTCACCTTGGCCGTTGCTATTCCATTAACTTCAGTTTTACTAGATAACGGAACAATGTCTAATATATTAATTGGATCTCCAATAAATTTGACCTCAATATCCTTCTTGGGTTTACCACTATTATCTTTAATCTCTACACTAAGATCAAAAAAGGCATCCTTCTCAAACGCTTTTGTTCCGGGTTCTCCAACAACCTTGTTATTTATCTTGACCGTGGGAGTATAGGTTGTAACGTTAGTATTTGTAGCAGGAGTTAGAGCAGGATCCGCTTTTTCTGTAAATAGGTTCTTAATTGACATGTATTTTCCTCCAACGAATATGCCTTGGCCTATTCCCATTAAAATAGTCAATGCCAATGGTAAGTCTGGTAATCCTTTAAGCATACCGTTAGCAAACGTCATATTGAAAATTAATATAATTAAATAGGTTTTAATACTAATTATTGTCCAGACGAAATACTGAACCCTGCTTAATGATTTTTTATCTCCATCATATAAAATCCCGCTAAAGGGAGTGGGCTTAACTGGACGAGGAAAAGCTTCTTCTGTAGCTTGGGAGGGATAATCAGTGTATTTTAAGTCTGAGGCCTTTTTGCTTAACGTATATGTTGCAGCGCTTATTCCCATCAAAAGTAACAAGTTATAAGGAATATTTCCATAGCCAATATCCAAACTATTCAGTTTATATGATGTTACCCATAAAAATGAAAATACAATCGTAACTGTCCACACGAATATTTGAAATCTTGGAAGGCTCGGGTACCATTTTTCATCCAGCAATACATCGGCCATCCTCTCTTTGTTTTTCCTTCCGATAAACTTCAAAAAGATTATGAATTAAATTGGAGTCGAAATTAGCGCTATAATAAAGGATAAAGATGTAGAATGTGGTTTCAAAATTTTAGAATGTATTTCAAGAAAATTTGGTTCAAGTACATGATTACCCTCTATGCTTACTGTTCTATATTCTTCTAAAATTTGTATAGATAAAGTTCTATATTCCTCAGTTTCGGCAATCTCTCTAAAAAAGGTCCCATTTGATGGATTTTTATCCTGAGGGATATTTAATGAGCCAACATGAACTGCGAAAGGAAGATCCCTTGAAAAGTTTTTTGGAATCTAATATGTTACGGGCTATCTGTACCTGAAGTTCCAAAAATTGTGGTTTATCAGGCTGGACGGGGTTATTCAAATTCGATTTTGATGTTTCATTCTGTGCTGTTATTCAATGTCATTCGTAGCTTTTTTTCAACTGTGTCGAGGGTTGCATTTTCCAATAATAAATCATTATTTCCAATAAAAACATAAGGTAATTTTTTTGTAGGATCTTGTTCTGAATCTACTATGATGTTTATGATATTATATGACCCGTGGGCATAATTAACAGATGGAAATATCAAAACAAACATCAATATTAAAATTACAGGATTAAATTTTCTATTATTGTAAAAAAGTGACAAAAGCATATCCTTAGAAAAAACAGACCGTTATTTAAGGTTATATCATTAAAGCATTCCTTTCGAAATACTTTAAATATTGATTGACTCAAAAAATGCCCCTATTATTTTTAAATTTCCAACATACAATATTAAGAAATTTTTATATCTTTTGGTTTAGTTACCAAAACGCTTACTAGACGAGAAAGTTTATATATATTGCATTAAATTTACATTCTATGGCAATAACATGGAATAGCCTTCCAAGTGGAAAACAATTCAATGGATTTTCAAGTGACCAAGGGAATGATAATGAGGCCCCTAATAATAGCATGAGACTTGACTTTAGTAATTTACCTAATGGTTGTAATGAGTATGCATTAGGAGCTTACATCAAGATTGATGCCGATACACCTGCTGATGAAGAAATTAGTTTAAAACTTGGTGGTGGTAAACATTCGGGTAATGTAGAAGAAGAAAAGGCAAAAAAAGGTCGATGTTATGATATAGGAATCCGAGCCGATGGAAGTCGCATAAGATGTAGAAAAGAATTTCCTCATCCAAAAACACATAATACAGGTATTGAAGAGCAATTAAGTAATATCAGTAATTTGAGAGATAAATGGGTAGGCGTGCTTGGCATTAAAATGACCGTAACTGATAAAGCTACAACTGGTGTTCACTTAATGGTCTTTATTGATACATCAACTCAAGATATAGAAACTCCAGCGAATAACTGGCAGCAAATACTAGATGTTACTGATAACGGTAATTGGGACATAAATTTGGCAAATGGAACGCCGAATTCAGTTACAGAGGCCCAAATCAAAGAGGTTTGGCTAACACCATTTGAAAATACCGAGGGGGTAGGTACTATAAGAGTAGATCAGCAGTCTAAAATGTTTTCACATAAACACGACTTTCTTAGACAAATTCAATGATTACTATTTCTTTTATTTTTTGATGCTTTTTTATATAGTAGAATTTATAAAGTAATATTTTGTTTAGATAACATATTATTTTGCTTGATTTACAACAAGCAAAGCCTTGATTATCTGAACGTTTGAAAAAGAATTAATTTGAGTTGTCACTGGATTAAACAGGATAATACCGACAAGATTCCTTGCGTCTTGAGCATGATTTATGACCCCCATGTTCTGAAATGGTTCACCTTAATCGATATGAAACATTGGGAAGCCTTTGAGAATTTACCTAAAGTTTACTGGGCCACAAGCAAAATAAAAATTTTTATATAATATCATAATTGCTAATATATGATCAAAAATGATATTTTAATGTTTGTACAATTTTTCAATATTGAACGCATTAGTTTGAATGATAGGAAAATGATTTCGAATTGTTATATTGCAATATCTATTATCTTTTTGGTAGGTTTCTTTACAATCACATCTATTTTCGAAAGTTCGTATGCCCTAGATGAAAATAAATCGAGATTAAATAACGATTATAATGGAACTTTAATGGGTGCAGCGGAAAATATATTCAAAGCTATTGTATATGTAATAAATAATAGTAACGAAGATGTGAATGGTACGATTGCATTAACAATAGATAATAATATATCCAAGTCAAATTCAACCAATCAAATAACATTCCTAAAAGATGAAACAACAATTCTACCTATTGAGTTTTACTCAGAACAATTACCAATCGGACAAAACTATACCGTGGAGATTATGTATGGAGATGATCAAATGAGAGGTGTAGAAGGCATCATTAATAAATCAGGATCTACAGAACCTATACAAATTTATCTAATTCAACCCAATGATACTAATGGCGTCGTTTCCGTACTTAAAGCTCGAATTACTAATGAAAATTCCACAGATTTGACTGGATATTTACAGATTAGAATTGATGGAACAAATTTGGAAAAACGTATTCCGGTTGCTGACTTTCCAGCTAAAAAAACAGAAATGATTTCTATGGATTTTAATTCAAAGTATGTTCCTATAGGAAAAGGTTATAACGTCAAACTGTGGATTAACAATCAGGGTAACCCTCTAGCATCTCATGGGGTATATAATCCAGGCAATGATTCTGGAATTGCAAGGGTGACTATAAAGTAGTTGTAAAATGTCCCTTCCAGTTGAATATTATTTCTAATTCTTTCTGATTTTCATATTTAATATTTTTATCGATTTGAATGAAATCCTTTTTTTTAGTATATGGATTTTCTTTTACCTTGAAGCCTTCAAAACTCGTATTTTTTTAGAGGTTCTCCTGTTACAAATTTACCGTAATCCCATTCGCCTACTATGAGATAAAATGGACGGGGGAATTTTTCTTTGAGGATTATAAAGTCATCCAAGCCTTTTAACTATCTTTCCTCTAATTCTGGTGCAGTTTCTTTCTTTTTCTTTCTGACCATTTTTCTTCCCGTTCTGAAAGCTTTTCTAATTCCATCTATATATTCGTATATTTCATTTCAACGGAGAGAACTTAATCTTTTTTTCTTTTTCCGGATTTTTGAATTGCGTAGACACCAAAAAAATATAGGTTACACAATAACAATTAAATAGATAAGAAATGGCCACCTTTGGAAGTATTGTAGTGATGCTTGATGAGGAACTATAGTATTAGAAAAACACACAGCATCAATCTTTGATAAGAACCATTATAAAATTTTTAGATATTTGTGGAATAACTATTTTCTTTACTA
>JANWKP010000205.1 GCA_025451315.1 Nitrososphaerales archaeon
CCTTGACACTACCTGTAAACAATACCATTTCTGACTCATCGTTCTTTCTACAATAAATGTTTTGCTTCCATTTTTCATTATCTGTATTTGGAAAATCGGATCTAAAATGAGCACCTCTTGATTCTTGTCGCATCAATGCGCTCCTTATTATGGCCTCACAAACGATTAAAGAAGATTTTACTTCTAAAGTTAATATGATATTTTCAATATCATATTTATCATCATCAATTTGAAATTCTCTTAAAATATTGTCTTCAGAGTAAAATGCCTCATTTAATTCCAACAGCTTCTTTAATCCGTTTTGTAATCTTCCATTATCTCTTATTATTCCAACATATTGCTCCATCAAATCTTGTATTTTATTGCGAAAGACAAGTGGTTCTTTAACCATAAAGATTTCATCTTTGAATTCCTTTGATGTATTTTCATTCAAGCTTACAGGTGGTGATAAAGTATTAATCTTGAGTGAAATGTCATCTGTTATCTCTTTTGCTAATCTAGCCGCTTCAATGCCTGCAATTTTGCCAAAAACCATTGTATCAAGTAAGCTGTTTCCACCTAGTCGATTAGCACCGTGAATTTGACTTATAGTTTCTCCGGCTGCAAACAGACCCTTGATTTTTGTTCTACATTTTGTGTTTACTACAATACCACCCATCGAATAATGTGCAGTTGGGCCAACTTCCATTTTCTCTTGGGAAATGTCTATTCCATCAATACTTTTGAATTGCTCATACATAGTTGGAAGCCTGTCCAAAATTTTCTCCTTTGAAAGATGAGTCACATCCAACCACACTCCACCATGTTCTGTACCTCTACCCTCAAGAATTTCATTATAAATAGCACGGGCTACAACATCACGTGGTCCCAGTTCCATTCTTTCGGGATAGTAATTTTTCATAAATCTTTCATTTGATGAATTTAACAATAATCCTCCTTCGCCTCGTATAGCCTCAGTGGCTAGAGTCCCTGATGCTTTCTCAGGCCAAACCATTCCCGTCGGATGAAATTGCACCATTTCCATATCTACTAGTTCTACACCTGATCGATAAGCCAAGGAAATGCCCTCACCATAGTTTTCGAAAATTCTAGAACTGCTTGTCGAATAAATCCTAGTGTATCCACCAGTAGCAAGAATAATAGATTTGCATTCAAATAATACGATTTTCTTTTTTTTTAGATCTGTTCCAATTGCTCCACTGATTTCTTTTGAGATTGGTTCTTCTTCTTCTTTATCAGCCTTTAATAGTAATTTTGTGATGTAAATATCATCCATGATTTTGATTTTTCTTTGATCAACTTGATTCATTAATACACGTACAATTTCATCGCCAGTCCAATCTTCATAAAAAACTGTTCTTCTGTATGTATGGGCACCAAAAAATCGTTGTGTTAATCTGCCATCGTCTTTCTCTCTATGAAACCTTGCACCCCAGTTAACTAGCTCGTTGATAGCATCTGGAGCGCTCTTACAAAGAATTTCGACTCTTTCATAATCTGCGAGGAATTCACCTTCTTTTAATGTATCAGCAGCATGTATCATCCAATTATCTTCAGGGTCCATAGTGCCTAAAGCAGCATTAATACCCCCTCTAGCCAATACTGTATGAGGATTTCCCCTCTTACTCTTGCTAATTATAAGAACATTTGCACCAGCATCATAGGCTTCAATAGCGGCCCTAAGCCCCGCAGAACCGCCACCTATAATTAAGACATCGACAGAATGAGTGGAATCAATGTTTTCATTTTTGGTCAATCTGAATACTATAATATATACTACAATTGAATATTTCGGTAGCAACAAAAAGATCGAATAATCTTTAGATTTAATGTCTATTGAAAGGAAAGGCCCTTTTTATTTAAGTAAAAACGTCATCAAATAACTTTTAAATAAACGATGAGTAACTAATCTATGTATACTTTAAATTTTTCAAAAAAAGATATTGAAGTAATAGACACCATATGCAAAATATTAGAACCGGCCAATTCCAATGCTATTCAAGAGATATTTGATAAATCAGGAGACTCGATTAATACATACAACTCTATTAAAGATCTACAAATTAGATTACACAAACAAAAATTCCAATTCTCTAAATCAAATAATATGCGTAATGAGACTGATAGTATGGGCAAAATAAAAGTGCCTTCGGATAGGTACTGGGGTGCACAAACCCAACGCTCTGTAGAACACTTTTCCATTGGAAATGATCATATGCCTTTAGAAATAATACATTCTTTAGCTTTAATCAAAAAATGTGCTGCAATTGTTAATTCTTCATCACTGATACCTAAAAATAGGAGACTATCAAAGGATAAAGCCGAACTTATTGTGATGACTGCTGACGAGATTATCTCAGGAAAACTAGATGATCATTTCCCGCTTTCTGTTTGGCAAACAGGTTCAGGGACTCAATCAAATATGAACATTAATGAAGTCATTTCCAATCGGGCTATTGAATTATCTGGGGGACTAGTCGGGTCAAAGAAGCCGATACATCCAAACGACGATGTAAATATGTCTCAATCCTCCAATGATGTCTTTCCTACTGCGATGCACATTGCATCGGTATTTGAGATTATAGGTAATCCTTCAATACAACATGATCACAATAACAAAAATAAAATATCATTACTACAAAGTATACTTAATTTACGGAACGCATTAAATGAAAAGGCCAAAGAATATTCAGATATAGTCAAGGTCGGCAGGACACATTTACAGGATGCCGTACCTATAATGTTTGGACAAGAAATTTCTGGCTGGGTTGCTCAACTTGATATGGATTACAAGTACATAGAACAAGCACTTGATGGATTATATGCTCTTGCTATAGGTGGTACCGCAGTAGGTACGGGACTTGATTCCTGTAAAGGATTTGGTGAAGAAATGTCTAACCAAATTGCAAAAGAGACCCAATTACCATTTCGGTCAGCTTCTAATAAGTTCGCTGCATTGGCCAGCCATGATCCTATTGTTGCATTGAGCGGTGCATTAAAAACTTTATCATGTTCTCTTATGAAGATTGCTAACGACATTAGATGGATGGCTTCTGGTCCTCGTTGTGGAATAGGTGAAATTCGTATACCTGAGAATGAACCCGGTTCATCTATAATGCCCGGTAAGGTGAATCCTACTCAATGCGAGGCAATGACTATGGTATGTTGTCAGGTTATTGGTAATGATATGACAATAGGAATTGCTGGCTCACAGGGTAACTTTGAACTTAATGTATTCAAGCCTGTTATTATATTTAATATATTACAATCAATTAGGCTTTTAGCTGATGCATGTAATACATTTCGAGAATTTTGTATACAAAAAAGCGCCAGAGGAACTGATGAAAAACATACAGAAGATAAAGGAATAGTGCCAAATAAAAAATATATGCACGACATGGTATCAAAATCTCTAATGTTAGTAACTGCATTAAAATCTATCATCGGTTATGATAAATCATCAGAAATCGCTAAGAAAGCACATAAAGATCACATCTCTCTTCGAGAGGCGACACTTGCGTTGGGGTATTTGTCTGGAGAAGAATATGACCGAGTTGTAAAGCCAGAGGATATGACATCTCATGAAAATTGTATTGATCCAAAAAACAATTAAATAGGTATTTTAAATTCTTTATCTTTTGTCCTTTTTATACCAAAATATTATATATACAATAACAAGATCATATTTCATTTGATTGTTTAATTGAGTTTGGAAGAAGATGCAATAAATCTCCATTGAACACTAAAGGGAAAAATTGAGATTCATCATAAAATAACTATTGATAAAGTCATATAAATGGAATTTATCTAATTTATCTAATTATTTTTCTAACATCATATCTCTAACAACTTCGGACCATGGTGACTATGTGTTATACTTTTATATTTCAGTAATTCCTTTGAGAAAAATTAATAAATTATTGATAAAAATGCAATAGTAAAAAGTATTCCTATTTATATTTATGATACTTTAATATAGAGAAGCCTTAGACTTTGGAAGGAAAGTTATCTGTTCACAAGGAAAACACAATAATATTTATCTAACTTTTATTTTTTTTACTTAATTCATTAGGTTCAAAATTTCTATAATTATGTGGCGCTATTCACTTAAAATAAGGATATAGAATGAAGGTTCATCAGGATTACCAAAAACTGAACACCGTCAAAGTATATTGGTTACGGTTTGCATTTGCATTTTTCAGACTTATTACAAGGAGAATATTCCAGAGACTATCTTATTTTTTCAAATGAAGCCATCTTGAAATTTGGAACTAGATTCAAGAGCATCGTCCTAAAAGAATATAATCAAAAAAAAAATTAAGTACTTATCATCGATGAGGCATTGCTAAAGGATGGTTCTAAATATGTGACTATAGGTTGAGACACACCGTGAGACAGAGAAATCATCAATCTAAGCGTTTCTATATAGAGAAATATGTTCGGTACATAGAGGTTTATAGCAGGTTTGGTCAGCATTCATGGAGAGGTCCCCCTTTTACGGATGGGGACACCTAATATCCGCGAGCTTGTAGATTCCTGCAACTCGATCACTTACATACATCCCAATATCAAAACAACATTACTGCAGGAATATGCAGTATACCAACTATAGAACAGAAGGTCTTGAGGATTACTTTCCTTGCAAGTTGAAGAATTGTAAATTAGGCCGTATAATGATCTACTGAATCAGTTTGATGATTGTCATAACAGTAAATTATAAATACTTAAGTGAACAGAGCCTAATAATTAAAGTATCATTTCTCTGGAGTTATTTTTTGATACTGCCTTTAATTTTAACATTAGTTAATATTATTTAACAACCATTACAGGACAATGAGCATATGTTACTATAGAAGATGCGATACTTCCTAACAATAATTTCTTAAATCCTGTTCGTCCTCTAGTTCCAACCATAATTAAATCAATTTTTTGTCTTTCTGCATACTCTAATATTACATAGTCTACAGGTCTAGCACTGTTAATTAATTCTGTTTTTAATTGAATATCATTTTCTTTTGCATTTTGAGTAAAGCTTTCAAACCACTTCCCTGCATCTATTCTATCATTATTATCAATATTGTCTTCTATTAGTGATTTATTTATTACATCTTTTTATGATAGGTTATCTGACGCAGGAATATATGTAACAGTAACGGCATATAGGTGTGCTCCA
>JANWKP010000206.1 GCA_025451315.1 Nitrososphaerales archaeon
AGATTCCTGTTTGTATATCTTGTCTAGTTTAGTATGGCGCAATTACAATGATGTCTATAGATAACAGTTAGCTAAAAGTATATCTACGAAGTTTAGTTAGTCGGTATATCATTGCTATTTCGTAAACTCGGTGATAATGAGTCTATATCTGTGGTTACAAAGTCATTCTCATTTAATTGGGCGTATTTTTTATAAAAAGTATAAAATGCATTAGCATCATAGGCTGACATGGTAAAAGTAGGCAATACAAAACCTATTCTACTTTCTGAGGTTAGTAATTGTGAGCGATCCAAATTTTTATTTTCTGGTAACTCGTGTAAAGATAGCAGTTTATTATGTGTCTTAGTCATATTGTTAATAGCATTTATTTTTATAGCATTATTTTTAAAGTACTCTTTATCATAATTTTGCGAATATTCATCATAAATCGCATAATATTCCTCCTCTTCCTCATTTTCTTGAGCGTTAATTTTTGAAGGAAATAAAGTTGCTGATAATATTATAAATACTAAAAATAATATAATCTTAATAGACATATTAATCTAAAGATATATTTTCTTAAATGAAATATGATAGAATTTTCTCTTAAATTTTATACATCAACTTTTAATTTTTAACTTATTATATATAATAAGATAACAATATAGTAGTACTGTAATATTTTAATGAATAAATCCAATTTGAGAACTAATATTACAATGGTGCCAGTGAGATGTAGAACAAATTAACCCAAATTCTAAAACTAGCGGTCTCTTATTATAGAGTTATTATGAATTAAAAATAGAATTTGAAAGGTTTTAAATTTTCCTGACCTACTTATACAACAAATATTATCTTAAAAAAATGATTTCAACTTTAATAATGAAAATGATTACTAAAATTAAAATAATTCCAATACATATATTGTATTTATAATACTTGTGGTAACTTTTGATAATTATATAGATAAAGGACTTGTAAAAAAAGATAGATGTTTGTATAACAAATGGTAAACCAAAAGGAGAAGAAATTTTTATTACAAAAATAAATGAATATAGTAAGATTCTTGCGGTTCGTCCACAAAATAGTACCAGGATCTTCTTTCAAAGAGATATGAGAACGAAATCATCGATATACTAATAACAAAGATCAATCTTAAATTTGCCACACAAATATACTTATTACGCTATATATTCTATCTATCTCTCTATCTCAGACTTAATTAATTTTATATCCTTTGAAAATAATAGTCTGATGATAATTGATGAAGAGGCAAATTACGGTAGGGGAATATTTGATTAAACAATTGTATGATAACAACGTAAAACATATTTTTGGAATTCCAGGAGATTATATTCTGGGTTTTTATGATCTTTTAGCTAAAAGTAAAATACAGATAGTAACAACTTGTGATGAACAAGGAGCAGGTTTCGCAGCAGATGCATATGCCAGAATTCAGGGACTAGGTGCAGTCTGTATAACATATTGTGTGGGAGGTCTAAAAATTCTTAACACAGTAGCTGAAGCATTTGCTGAAAAATCCCCGGTTATTGTAATTAGCGGAGCTCCAGGTGTAAATGAAAGACAACAATCTCCAATGCTTCATCACATAGTAAATGACTTTGATACCCAGCATAGGATTTTCAAGCAAGTTACAGTGGCAACAGCAGTATTAAACGATACCAATACTATTGTTTCAGATATAAATAGAGTTATATCCTCGGTATTTAGATACAAAATCCCAGGATATATAGAACTACCACGAGACATGGTGAATAAAAAAATAATAGCCCCAAATTCCTGCAAAATTTCTAACATATTCTCTAACAAAAAGGCCCTCCAAGAGGCCCTACAAGAGACTGCTCAGATGATAAAATCATCCTCAAAACCTGTCATTGTTGCTGGTGTAGAAATTCAACGTCATGGAATACAAGAACTGCTTTTAGAACTACTTGAAAAAACAGGTATCCCAGTAGTTTCCACACCATTAAGTAAATCGGTTATAAGTGAAAATCATCCATTATATCTTGGCGTTTACGAAGGTTCGATGGGTTTTCAGAATGTAAGACAATATGTGGAATCAAGTGATTGTGTTATTATGATTGGCTCATTTATGACAGATGTTGATTTTGGAAATTCACCTACTCCTGTCGATCAAGGAAAAACCATAAACATAACTAGTTCAAGGTTTTTAATAAAACATCATAGTTACGAAGATGTAGAATTAACCGAATTTCTCAAAGCACTTTGCGAATCGAAATTAATTAAAAAACATCTTATAGATAGTAAATTATTTGAATCACATAAACAAGGGAAGAAAAGTTCGATCAATAAAGTTTCAAATAGAAAGATCAATGTAAATTTACTTTTTCAGATTATTAATGATTACATCAATGAAAATAATATGATAATAGCAGATGTAGGGGATTCGTTATTTGGGGGCTTGGATTTATTCATCCATAAAGGAACAGAATTTCTATCTCCTGCATTTTATCTGTCGATGGGATTTGCTATCCCTGCATCGGTAGGCGCCCAGCTAGCAAATCCAGATATAAGGCCAATAGTTTTAGTAGGAGATGGTGCATTTCAGATGACTGGTATTGAACTTTCTACTATTGCTAAACAAAATTTGAACCCCATAGTGATACTGCTAAATAACGATGGATACAGGACAGAGCGAACAATGCTAGACGGGCCTTTTAATAACATTTCTCAATGGAATTATACTAAGATCATAGATCTTTTGGGTAGGGGAAAAAGTTTTAAAGTGAAAACTACAGACGAATTTTATAGAGCTCTTGCGAAAGCAGAACAAAATCCCGAATATACATTGATAGAAGTTGAATTGAATAGATTTGATGGCTCAAGTGCTTTAAAAAGAATGACAGAATCGTTTGGTAAAAAAGTTAGATGAGTTTATTTTATATCTTTGATATGAAACTGCTAAAGTAAATAGTAAGAAACTACAAATTTTTTATTTTGATATTTCTCAGATTTAAATAAAATATCAATTTTAATATATTGTGTAATAAAGATTAGTTCATAATTCAATAAACAAATTCATGATGCTAACATTGACAGATGTAATCAGTTGTTATATTCCTTGAATGATTTGATTGTCCTAGGATTATTTTTGTTGAGATTACAGTTATAATATACATATATCTAATATAACAATACTGATAATAGATTGTTATTCTAGTTCTATTATTTTCTCCAAAAAATACAAGATTCAACTAAAGTTTTTTGTATGCTGGAGCAAGTGTATTTATTTGAACCTTAAGGTTGGTAGATGATGAGATTACTGTCCATTTTATACCAGAATTTTATATTCAATTATCATTGAGTTTGTCCTTGTCTGAATCAATAAAAAATACTAAAAATCATAAATAAGATTGATTTACCATATAATTAATATTTTAGAATAAACATTCTGGTAAAATCGACGTAATTGTATCAGAAATAAAAATGGCAATATAAATAAAAGTCATAATATTATTTATTTTGTTTCTATAATAATCTTGAAGATTAAAACATTTAATATATGTAATTTCTATGATTAAGAATATTTTTAGATTTATACTAGTGGGATGTAAAACACATTTAACAGAAAAAGAGGATTTTCGATTTAATGTATACAAAGATTATATAATTCAAATTTTTACTTTGCAAAATAATTTTGAAACTTTGATAGTTAATATGAAATGTTTTAATTTAATAAAATATATAATCGATTACTTGGTGTCAAGATCGATGGTAGGAACAAAACTAAGTATTCAAGCAGCACATGAACAGATCAATCCTTCAGAATTGCTAGAAGATGCAATATATTTAGATAAAAAGGAAATAGAACGTTGCTGGACTAGTGACCATTATATGCCATGGTGGAATACAGGAGCTTCAGGAGGCGCAGCATGGCCATGGATGGGTGCTGCTTTAGCAAAGACAACAAATTTGGTTATTGGTACAGGAGTAACAGCTCCTATACTACGATACCATCCTGCAATAGTGGCACAAGTCTTTGCAACCTTAGCTTATATGTTTCCAAATAGAGTTTTCTTAGGTGTAGGAAGAGGAGAAGCTCTAAATGAAGTACCTTCTGGCAATATTTGGCCATCAAATAAAGAGAAATTCAAACGTTTAAGAGAGTCTATAAAATTGATAAAGAAATTATGGACAGAGGATTGGGTTAATTTCAAGGGAGAATTTTATTCAGTGAAAGATTCTAATTTGTATACTAAACCTACAGGTTCAATTCCAATATATATAGCTGGTTTAGGAGAACAATCTGCAAAGTTAGCAGGTGAGGAAGGAAATGGTTTTGTAACGAATGAACTCGATATAAATAAAATTAAAGATAAGCTTTTCCCTGCAGTCAGAAATGGAGCATCTGAATCAGGAAAAGATTATGATCAATTAGAAAAAATATTATTTATTCCTGCTTCTTATGATGAAGATAAACAAAAAGCAATTGAGTCAATAAGATTTTGGAGAGGTTCTATGATTAAAGCCTTCTTTGATGTTGATGTACATGACCCAAGAAAGATTGAAGAAAATGGTCAGGTGATTGATGATCATTCTTTAGAAAAAAAGTTATTTGTAATATGTAATGAAGAGGAAGGAATCAAGAAACTACAAAAATATATAGAAATTGGATTTACTGAAATTGTATTTACCAATTCTAGCCCTAATAGAAAGAAATTTGTAGATACTATAAAGAAAATGTCTGCTACTATAAACAATGGATAACTTGTTATTTTCTTATTGTAGTTACAATTTTAACAAAAGTTATTTTTTATTTCTATTTTCAGTTATACAAATATTAGATATACAAAAAATCTTGTATAATAATAAAAAATACTTGAGACCAACAGTTTCCGAAATAAATTTGTATTTGTATCAGTGGGATATGAAACTATTATGATCTAAAAAAGGATTTCAATAAGAATTATTAGACTTAAATCAATTTAAAAAAATAAAATTTAACGATATAAAAATTTTAGTTTCATTACAAATATGGCCCTGTTAAGTTAACGATAAATCTATAGCTGTGAATGTCCTATTTCTAACCTAGTATGCAAATTAGATTTGAAAGAAACAGGATATCCACTTTGTAATTATGTATTCTTTGTATTTGTACTTACTTGGTCTCAGTCTACGTATACTTCTAAAGCACTAACAATTTTCAAAGATGAAAAAAGAAGTTACATGTCTGTCTGGAACTGGATTCAGAGATTTGCAGTATCCGATTTACAAAAGAAAAAGAGTATCTGCTTTTATAATAGATGAAACTATTATTCAGATTGGAAACCAGCATTTTTGATTATGGATTTGTATAGAACCGATTGACAAATCTGTGCTTGGAATCTACATTTCAGAAGAAAGAAAAATGATTATTGCTGAAAAATTCATACGATCTCTTGTTGAGAATTATGGAAGACATGCTGTTTATACTGATGGTGGTACATGGTATTATGAAGCATGTAATATACTGAAATTGAAACACTATTTACATTCTCCATTAGAGAAGAGTTTGATAGAAAGAGTTAATCAATATTTTAAGGA
>JANWKP010000207.1 GCA_025451315.1 Nitrososphaerales archaeon
AATTGGTAAATGATGTAAAGGAATTATCAAAATCTATCAAATCAAATATTTTAGATTTTAATTCTTCTTTAGCTTTATCAAAATCCATTGATCAAACAGAGCATTATGGACAAAGTGCTTTGGGACGCAGTACCGGATTAATAGATCTTTATGATTTTACGGTAAACCTTCAAGAAAGTTATCCACATGTGATCTCTAATATAGAGGCACTTCAAAATTCTATAAATTCCACTATCCTCTACTCAAGTAATGGGGATGCTAGGCCAAACGCTAAAGGTATTTCGGTATATATGCCATTATTTAAAAGCGAATATAACAATAAATCCGAATCTCAACTTACAGACATTAATTGGCTAGCTTTATTATACACTCAAAGAATCATGATTGAAAGTGATACAAATTCTCCTGTACTCAAATCAATGAGGGAGGGTAACATAATAAAAGGAAGTGTGTATGGTTCGGATATAGCAAATATTTTTGCTGAAATAATAATAAACTCATCTGATGGTACTAAACTAAATTATGTACAAAATATAGATAATTCCTTTATTGATGAGAAAGGACATTTCAATTATAAAGACTACAAGATCTTGACATTATGTAATGAGACGGAATGTATACCTACGTCAATGAATTTTGAATCCAATAGGGATAAAAAATTTGTTTTCATACCAATAAGACTTGAATCACCAAATGGAAATATTGATAATAATGCATCTCTAGTTTATGAAGTTGAAAAGGATAACAAATTTACCTTTTTAGGTGTTACTCCAGAAACAAATCCTGAGGAAACGATTCCAAAGGGAAAAATAGGCCTTTCTAAAGACGATAAAATATTCCTTGAAGCTCGTCCAGCAAAGGCATTATTTGCAGATGTATCGAGTATGGATAGCAGCAAGCTTAGGGAAATTTCCGAATATATGGTAGGCGGTCCTCTTTTAGTAAATGATCCAGGAAAAATTATGCCAAACTATATTAACATATCTTCACCATTTGATATCAGTTTTACAGTATGCGATTATTCTGATAATTGTGACAAGTCAAGATGGTATCATATCAGCCCTAATGATACCTCGTCATTAATATCACATCAAAGGGATCAGTACGGTTATGTAGTTTTTACAAAAAATAATTCGGCATTACCTCAGCCAACTGTCAACAACTACACATACATTAATCCAACTTTTGGCTTTAAAATTAATTATCCATCGAATTGGATAATAAAATTCCAAAACATAACAGATTTTTCTGATTATGATTTATCATCCGATCCCTTTATAGTGGAATTTATACCTTCAAAATACTCGGATGTTTATGAAACTCATTATTATCCATCTCTAAGCATTCGAGGTACGGACTGGCCATTTAAAGAATCTGTAAAGTCGTTATTTGATTATTTTAACAGTACAAATGTGGTCAATTCAACCATAATACAGACAAAAGAAAAGCTGATTTCGGGCCATCCTAGTTTTACCTTCACTTTTGAATATTTATCTCCAGATGAACAATATTTGGGAATAGCAGAAGAAAAAAGAATAGAGATGATAACTAGCATATTTATGGATGGAAAAATGTATGATTTAGATTTTGGATCCTATGCATCGCAATTTAATGACTATTTACCTATTATAGAGAATATAACTAATTCTTTTAGAGAGTATTCTATTCAAGATAAGATAGATATTAACAGTACAGAAAGAATAAACCAAGTATTAGCATCCTCTCCTAGAGTAAACGATTCTTTTGACAGCAAGCAGAACTTTGAGTATAAACCACCTGCAGACCAGATGGATGTAATTAAGAATATTCAATGGTCAAAATATATCGATCCTACCTATGGATATAAAATAGACTATCCTTCTAATCTGGGAATAGGCAAACCCTTATCCAAAGAAGAATTTAATTCCGCTTTAACTGGAAACTATTTCTTTTTAGATAATTCATCTCGCGAATTTAAAGATTCATCCGCTTTAAGTATAGACGCATTCCATAAAGATGAAAAAACTAAGTTAAAAAAACTCTTTAATCCTGATCCCCATAAGATCCCAGAAATAATTGATCTTGAATTTATTATCTCAGTAGCGAACCAGACACTCAACACTTACAAGATGTTTCCTAATTTCAATTTACTCAAAAATCAATCACTAACTGTTAATAATAGTAATGGGTTCCTAATGGAATTTGACTATTATAATCCTGCTGGTAGAGATGAATTGCGCAGTGTATGGACTTATATTACAAATGGTCAATATCTTGCAATTTTCGAATTTAATACTAGTCCACAAAACTACGAACAGTATTTTCCAATTTTCCAAAGAATGTTAAGTTCGTTTGAGTTTCAAAAGGAATGAAGAATTATAAATTGTTTTTAATTGGATATAATACATTAAGTGGGTTTTGTGATTAATCTTTACAATTACCAGAGGCTCTAGAGCTAGAAGATAATTTATATCATAATTATTGTACATACTTTATTGTCTTATTAATGACAAGTCTATAAAAATAGCAAATATACCTAATGGATTCGAATTTTAGTCATCTGTTTTGATTGATATTCAATCAATCTGTGTGTTTTTTCCGTATAAACTCATGACTACCTAACATGAAAACAAATCCCAACCCCTTCTATAAATTAAAAAGTTTTATTTGATGACTCCACGATTATACGGTATGGATTCGAGTCCCTCCCGGCGCCTTAGTCTGGATTCACATTTCAGTGAAGTCAAATACTCGAGTTTACATGGAAATAGGTGGAACTTGAGTAAAACATAAGGGGTATTATCAATTAGAATCTTGATAAAAGTTTAGCAGCAATGATATGTTTGCAAATACTCTTTCTATAACTAAAATCCGCACAGGTGCAGGTATTATTTTCTATATTTACGGTATAATGTTTAGATTTATTTGTATCGCTCTTAACTGTAAAATTTTGAGGCTTGATACATTTTAGGTTATCGTTTGAAAGACTTTGGATTTCAGTTGTATTAGCAGTCTTGTCATCTTCTCCATTAATATTGTTCTCTTCAACTACCAACGAGTCTTCAAGACTTGACTCTACTATTCTAATTGCACGTTGAATCTTGGTTTCTCTTGTCGTTGTTTTATTTTTTCTAACATTGTACAAACTTTTCATACCATCATGTTGTTTTGGATTAGAACTTGAAGGAACAAATGATCCTTTGGCCAAATGTTGATATGACACAGATCGATCTGGTTTTAAATTCGTATTTGGATTTATTGCCTGATTTATAACGCCAAGTACCTTATTGTCGGTGGTATCATCAACATAAATAATATATATTAACCCAATGGTTTTTCCTTCGATAAGTCGTAATACTCTACCAATTCTTTGAACTATTTGATTTATGTCGGACGTAGTTGCAAGGATTATTTCTATTCTTACTTGAGGAACATCAACTCCTAGTTCTAATGTGTGGATTGATAACAATACGTTAAAATCAATTCCCCATCTCTCAAGAATATAAGATCTGGTTTTTGATTTTACTTTTGCGTCGATTATCCTAGAATCTATGTTATGCTGACTTAATAGATCTCTTAACCTCTCAATTGACTCGAGCGTTTCGCTAAAAACCATAATTTTTTCGGTTGGAAATCTATTTTTTATAATGTCTAGTGCTGCCAATAATTTGTTTTCATTATAACTGAGCAATAGTTTTCTCTTTCTTACGTTACTAAACCATGCTTTGGCCATCCCACTTGCAAAGCCTCCCTTTTTTAATAATAATGTCATAGATTTTGCATCGTATCTTTTGAATTTGTTTGATATGTTTCTTATCTTAGTACTGCAAGTATCATATTCTATTACTTCTTTATCCGTTAATGAAACACTAATTGGTATTATTACTGGCTTGGCCAGTCTTTTATCTACAACTGCTTCTCTAATCGGATATTTCCTCAACGGAGGTAGAACTGCTAGAATAGAATTGTTTCTAAAATCCTTTTCATTTAATGTGGCTGTGAGGCCCAAAATGGCTTTCTTGGGATCTTCTACAAGATAATCAAAGATTTTTTTAAATGATGATGAAGTGTCCTTAATTAAATGAACTTCATCAATAATTACCATACTCGATCGCTTTATCAAAATAGGATTACGAATAACGCTATGAAATGTACTTACTATAATTTCACAGATTTCCTTTCTTTCTCCAAAGTAACCCCCTATATTCTCTTTTGGAATATTATATTTTATCAGTCTGTTGATTGTCTGGTTTATTAGTGATACTCTGGGAACTAGAAACAAGATATTGAAAAAAGAAATACTATAATTAATACTACTACTATTCGAGTTAGAATCACCAAGATTAGAATAATGAGAATAAGAAGAGGCATCATGTTTAGTGTAAGAGCCATTGATCTTTTCGCCTTGGGTGAAAGATCTAGAAATGTCACTTTGGTTTATCAAATGATGAATGCTTTCTGATGACTTTGACGGTGTTGCGGTCCTCATTAATTCATCATTTTTTTTGTACGTTTCTACCAATCTTCTGGCGCATTCAAAAGAGATCTCTGTCTTGCCAGTACCAGTGCTATATAGAATTGTACCTCTATAGTTGTTGTCCATCCAGGCGTTAACTGCTTCAATTTGATCATCTTTTAGATAGAAAGGAAACTTTAGCAATGAAATAATTGGAACTGTCATGTTCTACTTAATCCATCATCACTAAGCATACTGAATGACTATTTCTATGGCTCAAACTTTCCACTTCTCGTATTCATTTTCTGTTTACTCAATATATTGACAAAAATAAATAATATGTGTATTGGAATTTTCAATGTGTGTATATTAATGTAAATAACGCATAATCTTTGACCTGGATTAATAGATCTTTTGCGTATTATATTACTTGAGAAATTAGTACAAAGACTCCTTTATGCCTGAATTCGGAGATAGAAATATAGATTTTACAAAAATTTGGTATAGATTCATAAATTATTAATGTATATGTATTATTACACTAGATCTATTGATTGTTATCAATTATTGTGTATTTGTATCCTCTTTCAGTAAGGAAAAGTTGTCTTTTAGATGCATACTCTTGATCTATAGTGTCTTTTGAAACAATTGTGTAAAAATATGCTTGCTTCTTTGTATTTTTAGGCCTTAGAATTCTTCCAAGACGTTGGGCTTCTTCCTGTCTAGAACCAAAAGTGCCTGAAATCTGTATAGCAACATTTGCGTCTGGAAGATCTATTGCATAATTTGCTACTTTGGATACGACCAAAAGCTTAATTTCACCATTTCTAAACATGGAGTAAAGTTTTTCTCTTTTAGAATTAGGAGTTTTTCCAGTAATTATGGGTGCATTCATTAAGGAGGATATCTGTGAAAGCTGATCTACATAGTCTCCTATTATTAGTATACTGTCTTCTCCTCCTTCATGTTCAGAGACAAGACGTTTTACAACATCGATCTTTCTGGGGTTCTCTGCTGCTATACGATATTTCATTCTTAAAGGAGAAGTAGCATATTTCATCCTGTAATCATAATCCATTCCTATTCTGATTTCATAACAAGCAGCTTCCGCAATCCAACCTTGTCTTTCGAGTTCTTTCCATGGAGAATCAAACTTTTTTGGACCAATCAGAGAAAAAACATCATCTTCCATATTATCTTCTCTGATTAGGGTAGCTGTCAAACCCAGTCGTCGTTTGGCTTGAATATCTGCAGTAATCCTAAATACAGGGGCAGGAAGTAAATGAACCTCATCGTAAATTATTAACCCCCAATTTTTTGCCTTAAATATTTCCAAGTGTGGATAATTCTTTTGTTCGTGTAATTCATGGTCATCATCATCGTTGTTGTCAAATCTTTTGTTTGTAATATCTTTATCTATGTTATCTAATTCATATGATTCAAATTCGCTATTATCGATATTTCTATCTTTATTTTTTTCAACCGAATATACTTTATCTTTTTTCCTATCTTTGTTCTTAATGCTATTGCTACTACCATTAGTAGTACTATGTGTGAGGCACTGATATGTGGTTACAGTAATAGGTTTTATCTCTTTTAAATCTCCAGTATATTCGCCTATCATATTTTTATCTATTGAGGATTTTTCTACAAGTTCTCTTATCCATTGTCTTACACCTACCGTACTGCTACCAATGACAAGTGTTTCCTGACAAATTTTAGATATTATATCAATCCCCACAATAGTTTTACCTGCTCCGCATGGTAGTACAATAACCCCACTTCCCCCTCTTTCAGATCCTGATACATAAAAGGCTTCGGAAGCATCTTGCTGGTAGCGCCTAAGATAAAATTTCTCTCCGGTGGATGCAATTTTGTCTCTAATTTGTATAGGAAGAGGATCCCCTGTAACATACCCAACAAGATCTTCAACAGGGTATCCTATTTTTATCAAGGCGTTTTTTATTCGTCCTCTAAACTCTGCATTGACTAGTAAATTGTTAGAATCGAGTTTGTACAATACATATTTGTTAATACTCTTGTTGTTATAGATCTCAGTTATCAGTATATCATCTGACGAACTCAAAACAAGTAAATTCATGTTTGAATAAGTAATATTGTTATTAAAAGTAATAAGAGATGGGGAATTATTGTTGTTAATGTTATTGTTGCTTGATGACTCGATATCATTTTTCTTTTTATCTGTAATCTTTTCTAGTTTTATTTTTCCATACCTAGAAAACCAATCACGTATATCTATTACTATGTTTTGAGGAAGAGGATATTTGCTGAACTTTTCTAGAACTTGTAAAACTTTATTACTTTTTAATCCAGATGCTGCAGCATTCCATATTGCAATAGGAGTTATCTTATATGTGTGAATGTGTTCTGGAGACTTTACTAATTCAGCAAATCTTGAAAGCCAGTCCCTGCACTCTGGATAGAACTCACTTTCAACTTCAAGTAGAATAGTGCCATCTCCTTGTATAATCATTGGCTTTGAGGACATCTGTACTTATTACAAAATTCAAGGTTTAAGTTGTTTGTTTATTATACAGATATGTCAAATATTTTCTGAAAGTTAATAGATCTTTTGCGTATTATATTACTTGAGAAATTAGTACAAAGACTCCTTTATGCCTGAACTCGGAGATAGAAATATAGATTTTACCAATATTATTATAAACTCAAATTATTAAAAGGTAATCTTTTAAGCAAGATCTAGAGTTTTGTCATCTTTCTTGAATGGATCATGTTTTAATGAGATACCCTAACTTGTCACACCTTGATAAAATATTGGATCTGCTGCCTGATTTTATTTCTATAGTTGTTTTTCCTATTCTGGTTATGATCTGCTTTCTAATTACTGGATCATTTAAAAGAGCCTCTGCAATAATCTCGTCTTTACAATCCAATACTTCTATTGTTTTTATCTCTATTTCTCCATATCGTTCCCCCCATTCCCCTAGTTCATGTTTAACATTCTCAGGTATTTCTAATGGATAAGCAGCATTGGTCAATAAAGAGATTATTTTTTGCCAAGTATAGTTTCCTGTTCTAAAAGATCTAACGACACTTTCTTTAGTCAAACTAAAGATTTGTACTGGATCTACATCAGGATTCAATTTGTTTTGCAAATCACAAAATTCCCTCAGATGAAACGCAAGAGAACGACCTTCTGATGATTGTGTTTGTAAAATTACTTCAAAGTTTGGCGTTACTGTAATCAGACTATTGCTGGTAGTTTTTGACCAGCTTAATGAGTCTGACTTAGCATCTATAGAAAGTGGAGACTTTCCCCATCTTCCTAGCGATACTAGTTCTCTATTGGAATTGTTGGTTTCGATGATTCCCAAGAGACATAGAGGAAATATTATCATAGTAGAGATAAATTCTCTTAATATTTCGTTATCTGTTAACAAACCTTGAGGTCCAAAAACATTTAAACCAAAATCGTTTTTGAAAAGTTTTGCTCCAGATTCAATCTCACATTTATCCAACAAAGAGGATGAATAATACCAAATACCGGGCTTCATTTCATTTCTTATTTGTTTATAAAGTATTTGTCTTGATGTAATCTCGTCGGATCGTAGTCTTCGCATACCTGGATCAAATTCGAATAATTTAGATTTGAACAAAAAAGGCGCGGTTTTGTTTTTTCCTTGTGCCCACCATTGCAGAAAAGTATCGTTCAGAAGTTGATCGCTTGACATTATTTTGCTTACGTTATGTGGAATGACTTCTACCCTTTCTGTATTTTTTTCAGTAATGGTTTTTTTTATTAGCTTTTTGTCATATGCAAAAGCAGTAAGCATTTCATTAAAAAATTTCCAATCAAAGTAGTATTTTGCACCTTTAATTTTCTTGTAAACTTGAGATTTGGATACATATTTTTCGAAAATTGGTAGGAATGTATTTTTTGGTAAGAGTCCTAGTTTGGGAGTAGGTTTTGGTGGTCTTAAAGATATATTATCTAGTAGAGATTGCATCAAATCCAAAAGCTGGGGTGCTTGAAGTGGACTGGGTTCCTTTGTGTTCTGGTCAGAGTTTAGCGGAACTATTTCTAATTTGGTAGACCTTGTTTTAAAAAAAGCTCTTGCTTCTTTTGGTATTAAAAAGTAGGGTTCTGACTCCTGTCTTTTGTACAGACCCTCAGGTTTTGGATCATAGGGAGAAAACAATCTACAAAATCCAAAGAGGCGTAATAAGGAATTTTCTTTTCTGGGGTGATAGTAGTGATAAAGAACTGAATCACGCATCCAACTATAATTATCATATTTGTCATCATAGTTGTAGTAATAGTCTTGCTTCTCATCCTCCTCATCCTCCTCATCCTCCGCTTTATCCGCCATAGATGTGAATCCAAAAATGATGCCTTTTTGTTTCTTCTTCCATCCATCTTTTCCAGAATGTTTATCACTTATTGAATCTACTATTGATTTTTCTTGTTTCTTCGCTTCAATGCTTATTCTGGGATTAACCTCCCAGAGTGGCATGTAACCCCCAGCAGAAGAAACTAACTCACACGCTAAGCGATCCTTTGAGTTTAACTTACGGACCAAATTGTTTAATTCCTTTGGAATTTCAATCGATAAGTAATTTGTCAAATTCACGGTAGAATAAGCAGATATCTTGTTATTATCCATCCCTGCAATTTTGGCTAGAGAAAGTAAAACGGATTTATTCTCAAGGTCCAATAGATATTTGTAATCTATCTTATCTGGATCTACCAACTTACCCGAAACCTCCTGAAATAGTTTCTTATTTGATTGAGACATGTGTAATTTTTCTATAATTGTTATTCAAATAATTAAATGCATTCTTTAATACTATGGTCTTTTTCCTAAGTTGAGTTCTATTCATAGTTGATTATTGACCAAAATTAATATACCCTTGTCTCTACAGGAAACTCATAACCCCCTGTCATGTAAACAAACCCCACTCCACGATTATTATTGAAGGATGGGAAGAGAATCGGGTCCATTTTCTATGTCAAATTTGTTTCACAAACCTCTGGCCCCAGACCAATCCATTAATAGAATTGATTTAGATCTAAATTCTTTTAAATCAATCAATGTGTGATCTACGCTGAATTAAATTAGATAATGTAAATCCATGACTACTTGCTATGTAAAAAAATCCAATTCCCTTCTTCGGGTTATAATATTTATTATATGAATACGCGATTATACGGTATGGATTCGAGTCCCACTCCCGGCGCCTAAAACAGGGAATCATACCATATTTTTATATAATTTGAGATGTATCATCATTCTATTACCGTATGTCTTACTCGGTCGATCAAATAACAACAGGATTGTCTAGACCATACTTTCGTAATATCCTAATCAAACTATATGAAAAAAACCTGAAAATGCTTTCATAATATATAAACACATTCTAACGGAACA
>JANWKP010000208.1 GCA_025451315.1 Nitrososphaerales archaeon
AATTAGAACACATTGACGGTAATAATAAGAATAATGTGAAGGAAAATCTTTTATTATTATGTCCAAATTGTCATGCAAAGACTGTTACCTATCGTGGTAAGAACATAAAGAAAAAGAAAGTTTCTGATGAGAACTTAAAGAACGCATTAGAAACACATAAATCTATTAGGGCAGCTCTTGAATCCGTAGGATTAGTCGGAAAAGGAGCTAACTATAACAGATGTGATAAGTTAATGCGGATATAGGCTAATAGGTAATGCCGATCTCCTTAAAAGTGATTGAATGAGAGTTCGAATCTCTCTATCCGTACCAAATTTAAAGAATTCTTCCAGCATATCCTATGGATTAATTGGTTCGATTCCAATCTTGCCCGCAAGGGCTTGAATAAAAGAATTCTGTTTAGTTTCTAAAGAATACATACTGCAAACATTACATAAAATTTGACAGAAAATCAAACGTAAAAAATGTATTCTGATTTATTATGAGGGAATTGGCGATCTGAGAACGCATCCGGCTTTGAACCGGACAAGGTGAGTTTGATTCTCACATTCCCTGCCAATATCTCGCCTTAGTATAGTGGAAAATACACGACGCTACGAACGTTGGGACGCAGGTTCGATTCCTGCAGGCGGGTCCAAACTTAAAAAATTAAGGGTAATGTGCTATAATGGTGCATTACCCTTTTTTTATGACATGAAAAATTGATTTAAGTAATCTAATTGAATAATCTTTTCAAATCTAACACTAATTAATGTACTTTTGACTGTAGATCTATTTTCAACTGAATGCCAATCATCTACATTAACAATTTGTGGATATGTGTAATTTGATTCATCGATACATCTAGAATTTTCCGGTTTAATCATGGGAGTTCTAGCACTTGTACTTGGACCACCGAATTCTTGGACGTTATTTTCATCTAATGCCTCATACCACTTCATATATGTCATTTCACAGTTCTCTAATGGTAAATTTAGTGCAAAACCTGGTTTAATAGATGGATAATCTAAGTCTATGTCTTTATGAATTAATGATATTGACCCAGGTTGAAGAATAAAATATAGAATAGACTTTATAGGAAGTGGAAAATTTAGTATTTCCTTTATTTTTGTTCTTTCATCAGGTGAACATCCTCTGCAATATATGGGATTGTTGTTATTTAATGCATTATTAACGGCATTAACGTCGAATTTGAAGTTTATGTATCGGTAATTTAACATTTGGTGTTATGATCTATTAGATTAGCTAAATTTTCGAAGGATGGGTTATTTCTAAATCTGAAACAAATAGTGATTCTTGGATTATTAAAGTCGCAATTCACTACTTGATGTGGAATAGAAGTATTAATTAATGCCCATTCATTTCTACCCGGGAGTTCACCACAATATTCTACCTTATTTTGAGGAAAGTAAAAAGCATCTATAGGAATAATATCATTAACTGTTAATTTTGATGTATAAAATACCATTTTAGTATTTTCATATCCAATTAATGGCAGATTTAGGCTAGCATACCTTACTGGATTAATACCATCGATGTGTATGCTTTGGGGTACGGTGTGTTTAAACACCAATGCATAATCAATAGGTGGAAAATTAAGGATTGATATTAATTGTTTGTTTAATTCATTGATTGTATCAGTATTTAAATCCGATAATGTAAATCTTGCGTAGGTTAGCTTCGTTAATTGTTCTTCAAAGGTACTGTCTACAAGGAATTTATTTAGGAAGTAATCTGTATATTTCGTTGCATCAAGTTGTGGTAGATATCTGAATAAATTCTTCATATATTTATTTATATTTTGAACACAGACAAGACGTGATAAATATCGTTATGAACTATCTGACATCAAATACCGCTGCCCTGCCCTACATACAGGTTCTTTTAACTGTTTTGACCCTTTTATTCGCGATTCTAATGCCACAGTCACTTGCGATGTGGGGTGTGAGCATAGCTCTTTATGTATTGATCGGCTGTTTTGGCATTAGTATTGGTTATCATAGACTGTTAACTCACAAATCCTTCAAAACATCGAAGTTTTGGGAACGAACCTGTACCATTCTTGGTATGCTTGCATTTACTGGCAGTAGTATTGGATGGGTAGGAGTCCATAGACAACATCACAAGTATAGTGATAAGGAAGGAGATCCTCATTCTCCCGTCTTACATGGACCAAAAATGCTTATTGCCAATTATGACTTTGATCCGAATAGGTGGTCAATAAGATATTTGATTACAGATAAGTTTCATGTGTTCACTCATAAGTATTATTTTGGAATTATAGCTCTTTGGATGTTATTCTGGCTAGCATTTGGATTAAATTTCTTGTTTTATCTTGTAATTATACCCGGTATGATTAGTATATGGGTTAGCACGATAAGCAATTATGTGAATCATAAATGGGGGTATAAGAATTTTGAAACAAACGACGAAAGCAGAAATCTTTGGATTAATTCTATTTTTACTTTTGGTGAAGGCTGGCATAATAACCATCATGCTAGACCTGGTAGTTATGATTTTTCAGTAAAATGGTGGGAATTTGATCCAGCAGCTAAGATAATCAATTTAATTAAAAGGTAAGAATGAAAAATATTACCAGAATGAGTGGGCCACTCATTTTATCAATTCAGTATGCTTCATTATTTATTACTATTGCAGGTGCATTCTTTGTATCGTGGACTTTTAGTTGGATATTAGTCGCATTATTATTTTTCTACCTATATAGTGCAATCGGTGTTAGTATGATGCTTCATCGATATTTCTCACACAAGTCTTTTGAATTTAAAAATCCCATTCTAAAATGGATTTTTACTGGTATATCTATAATTTCCTCTCGAGGAAGTCCTATTGCGTGGGTTCATATACATAGAGAACATCATGCATATCCAGATACTGATAGAGATCCACACAAACCTGGTAAATTTTCTCTATTTAGTTTTAGAACTACCTATATTAAGGAATTGAAACTGTTCTTAATTAAGGATGTATTAACAAAAGAGCAAAAATTTATACATGAATATTATCTGTTGTTTATATTAGCATGGTGTATTTCTTTATTGCTTATAAATCCATTATTATTTTATTTTGCATGGGCATTGCCTGTTTGTTTAAACCAAATTGCTCAAGACTTGTGGAATTATTTTTCTCATGTTAACGTAGGGTATAGAAATTTTGAGACAAAGGACAATAGTAGAAATGTAACATGGTTGTGGCCATTAATTTTAGGAGAATCTTGGCATAATAATCACCACAATGCACCATCAATCACAACTAAAGTAAAAAAATGGGAATTTGATCCTATAAATTATATTATTGGCTTAGTAAATAAATGATTATATCTTTACCATTAAATCTACCGAAACTTGAACCCGATAATTGGGATAAATGGTGGCATATATGGAAAAATTATGCTGCACCATTGGATAAAGTTAAGACAACTATAAATAAAATTCAAGTAGCTCCACATATTGGATTCGATGCATATAGAATACCACAATTTAATCCAACGTATATTGCAAATTATGCAGATTTCAAATTAATTTATCCAACTATGTATGATCAAATTATGTCATTCCCTGTAGATTTATATTGTGCTAGATTTTTAATGTCTACTGGAGAATTTACACCTCATACAGATAATTCTTTTCCAAATTGGTCAGTTAGATCAATGTTTTATTGTAAAGATCCTATGCAACAATGGTATTATACTAAAATAGATGAAACAGAACCAAAATATTTAGATTTACCGGAAACAACTAACTGGTGGGCTTATCGAGATGGAATAATTAAACATGCATCTAATTATAGACAGGAATATCCGAAAATTATTTTAATAATTTTCGCAAATCAAGATAAAATTGATAAATTTGTTGAAACTCAATTTAATATTTTTCCTAATCACCAAATAGAATATGATATTAGTTAAAGAATATAAACCCGAATTGTTTGATGAAGTATTAGAATTTTGTAAAGTCCAAAAAGACGATTCCGAAGTATCTAATAATATGTGGTCCGAAGATTGGGAGACGGATAATAGTACTCTTCTGTATATTTTAAAAGCAAATGAAAGATTTTCAAGTAATCATGGAATGTTTCATTTGTTATATGAAGATGAAAAAATAATAGGGTGTGGCGGAGTATATATTAGTGATTTTTCTCTACGTGTTGCTATTGCAGGTGTTAGAACATGGGTTGATAAAAAGTATCGTAACTTGCAATACATCAAGAATTATATTCTAGTAGCAAATAAAAGTTGGGCAGTTGAAAGATCTGTCGATGTTATAGCATTATCTTTCAATTATTATAATAAGAATTTAATAAAATTATTTACTAAGGGAATGAAACTAGGTACAAGAACTGAAAAACATATCTTTCATAATAATTTTAATATACTTGAATTTCCAGTAATAATTAAAGGTACACCACAATGGGTAATATACGAAAATCTATCAAACTATAGATTTGATTGGTCCCAAATTAAATAATGTTTATTTTTTATTTTTTGTTATGGACATTTACTTTATATTGGATTCATAGAGTAGGACATAAAATTCCTATAATCAATGGTTATCATTTATCGCACCATGCGTATGTAAATCATAATGAAGTTAAATGGCATTGGAATAATTTATTCTTATTTAATGATAACGTAAGAAGTACCATTGATTTATGGATTACAGAAGTAATTCCCACTATTATATTTTCTTATATTTTTAATTGTTGGTATATATTTGTATTCTATTATCTTTGGGCAGCATTTTTGCAGGAAAGAATAGAGCATAATAAGAATTTCAATTTACCAATTCTAACAAGTGGTAAGTGGCATCTAATTCATCATAAATCTCCTTATAATTACGGGTTGTTTATTCCAATTTGGGATATAGTTTTTAGAACATATAAAAAATATGATTTATACAAGTGAAAATAATTGGTATTATTGGAATTACGACGGAGTTCCTTTATCTCGTCAACTCGGAAATCAAAAATTTACTACAACTTTTTCACCTTCTAAAATTTCTGTAGGAAGTTTTAGAGATGAAATGAAAAAAGCTGCTAGCAGCACATTAGATCATTATGCAGGTCTCAAACCATCTATTTTATTCAGTGGTGGGTTAGATAGTGAAATTATGTTGAGATCTTATTTAGAAATTGGATCAAAACCTAATGTTTATATATTTAGATATGAAGATGATTACAATATCTATGATGTGAGTTATGCTGTTACAATATGTTCCATCTTAAATGTTCAATATAAGATAATAGATTTTAATTTAAAAAAGTTCTATGAGAATGAAGCAGAAAGATATTCAGCATTATCTCAAATTGATAGACCAAGAGCCTTACCTTATTGTAAATTTTTAGAAACTGTTGATGGATTTCCTGTTCTTGGAGCAAGTGATTTGTCCGTATTAAGGCTTGATAGCGATTATTCTAAAAAAGGACAATGGATTATTAGATGTTGGGAACATGATATAGGATGGTCGAAATTTATAAGAGAAATTAATAAACCTGCGGTTGCAGAATGGTTTAAATGGACACCCGGGTTAGTATTATCTTTTACAGAATTGCAATGGTTTAAAGATTTGATTGATGATAAAATTTACGGAAAATTAGGAACAAATTCTAGTAAGATAATAGGATATAGGGAAGCATACCCTGATTTAATTACTCGAGTAAAGAAAACAGGATTTGAAAATCTCAGTTTGGAATTTATTACCGAATTTGAACAATTTTTAAGTAAGAAATATAACGGGCTTAATTTTCGCAATAGTTACGATAGGCCAGTCTGGGAACTAAATAGCGTTATTCAATAAAACTGTGTTTAATTAAGGGAATCTATGAAGAAAATATTTATGTGTTTGGTTGCTTTTCTATGTGTAATGAATGCCTATGCATTTGACGCTAAGCAAAAGACAGTTCAAATAATAATTCCGTATGGTGTTGGTGGTGGTAGCGATATTATATTTCTTAGAATGCAACAATTTGCTAAAACAAAAGGTATCAATCTAATACCTATACATCGACCTGGTGCAAATGGAGCAATTGGATCTAAAATAGCATATGAATCTCCGCCAGATGGATATACTGTAGGATTGTCTACAATTGACGCTATTGGTAATTATATGTTATTAAATAAATCTCCAGTAGATCCAAATAATGTGTTATCTATGCA
>JANWKP010000209.1 GCA_025451315.1 Nitrososphaerales archaeon
AGTACGATAGAATATCAGATATAGTATCGGGACTGGTAAACTACAGGATAATGAATACCTGTTAGTTACGGAAATAGGCTATGACTAGAAGTCAGGGTTATCTTCTGCTAATTACGCAAGAGATCTAATGATAAAAAATATCGCAGATCCTTGTAATGTTGATGATTTCTCCTTTAGTAAACAGATCAATGATATTATTCAAACACTTGAACATCAGTATGTGGCTTTTTTTGATAATGTTTCATCCATTCCAGATAATTTATCAGACTTGTTATGTAGAGCAGTAACCGGGGCTGGTTTCAGCAAGAGAGCTCTTTATACTGATGATGGTGATATTCTGTACAAATTAAAGAGATGTATAGGAATCAATGGTATTAACTTAGCCACGACTCGACCTGATTTTTTGGATAGATCTCTAGTCATCAAGCTTAAGAGAATTGAAGAGAGTGCAAGGAGAAAAGACGAAGAGATCAAAAAAGAGTTTGAAACCTTAAGGCCATCTGTATTAGGATTTATCTTTGATACCTTAGTCAAAGTTCTAAAGTATAAAGAAGAACACAAAGACGAAAAGATTCTGAAGAACGGATTTCCTAGAATGGCCGATTTTGCTGAATGGGGAGAGATAATATCTAGATGTTTGGGTAATGAAGAAAACAGGTTCATAGAAGCATATGATGAAAACAGATTAGACCAAAATGACGAAGTGATAGAAGCATCGCCTGTTGCAGAAGCTGTTCTACTTCTCATGACAGAAAGGGACGAAGGCTTCATCTGGGAAGATACCCCAACAAAACTTTACCAAGAATTAACCGATATTGTCGATCAGACCAAACCTGAACTAAAAAGAAGTAACTTGTGGCCCAAAGGATCAAACAAGCTAACATCAAAGATTAATGAGGTTATACCCAACCTAAAGGAGAAGGGGATTGATATTGTCACTGGGGAAAAGAATAGAGAAGGAAATAGGATTATCCGGATAGAAAAGATGTGGAAAAGATCAACTAACTTGATAGAGAGGGAAAGGGAATTCAATCCCGATATACATAGGAAAGGATATTCTGATAACTTTGAGTGTAACAAATGTTCTTTAGAAGGTGATATCCATTTAATGAAGGATCATATGTGCATATGACCGCCCACTTTGATCCAGTTTTCAAGAATTTTTGGACAGTTCCTAAACTACTGTCAAAGTACTGTCAAATCAGAGTTTTACATTTTCAGGCGTAATTTGTGCTCATTTCATTCTCTTTAACGGAATCAATTGACAGTTTGACGGTTTGGACAGTTGTTTTTATAAGTTATCTAAAAAAGGCTACATCAAATTCACATCTGTTTTTTGACTGTTTTAGTAGTGTAAAAGTTTGTCATATGAATTTATATTCGCTAGGACATTTCAGAATGGTTGTTGAGCAATCCCACTATGGATTCAAGATTAGAGAAAATTTTCTTGCTGGAAATAGGGTATCAATGTAAGGTCATAATTACTACTTTTGATTCATTAAGCCATTTGATAACTACAGAATATAACCGCTATTTAGTATGGGCTTTGGTTTCTGTTTTACTTAATTCCTCTGCTAATATTGCCAAAATATTCTGGCCCGCTTATCCAAAATGCATTAAGGAAGAAGAAAAAGAAAAATATGTAAAATACCAGGATAGGGGGAAATATCTTAGAAATCTATTGAGTATTGCGAACACCTCACCACTTAATGATAGAAAATTACGTAACAATTTAGAACATTTTGATGAAAGGCTTCATAAATGGTTTGATGAATCCAAGACTAAAAACTATAACGCTAGAAATATTGGTATAAACGTACAAGGTAATGTAAAAGATGATGATAAAATGGATATGGGAAATTATGAGCCGCAACATCAAACTGTGACTTTCTGGAATGACAGATTTGAGATATTACCATTAATTCAAGAAGTAACAAATTTGTTGTCGACCGTAGAAACAAAGATAGGAGAAAAATGGCATTTTGAGTTTAGATTTTAATCCTCTTTCTTGTTTAAATTAAATTTTTTATACCATTTGTCAGGTTGTTCATCAGCATCGATAGCCCAACTTATGATATGTCCAAAATTTTCTAAAAAATACGTTCTATCTACAGCTATAATATCTTTACATCCTTCCAAATCGATAAATGATTTATCCCAATATTTTTCTCTTGGAAAATTAATGCCTATACATAAGCCAGCAGTGTAACAACGTTCAGTACCCATGATAAAATTAAGACTACTTTTTCAATTTATATAATGTATTAATCACCACTTGTTACATTCTCAATTAGTGTTTTCCAATTGTTCTTCCCCTCTATAACTATACTGCAGTTCCCAGAGGTGTTTTTTCATCTAAAGATTCATGTCCTTTAATGAAGTATTGACAGATTTGATATCCCTTCAAAATAGGTGTATCAATCTTTTTTAATCCTCTCATAGGTTTTTCCCTGTTACGTATTTCCTCATGTAATCTTTCTATTTGTTGTTGTTCTGGTCACACTATACTAGATTATATGTTGGGTCTAATTGGCGGCAGTTTAGTAGTTTGAAATTCTTTTTTGTACCGTGTGAAAGTTGGGAGCCTCCTTCAATTGAAAAAGAACTGTCAATACTGTCCAACTGTCAAATTGATTACTAAAAGAGTAACAATTTAAGCATAAAATACTATAAAAGCTTCAAATTTCAAATTTGACAGTTGTTTGGACGGTTCAAAACTACTGTCAAAAAAGATAAAAAAGATAGATCTAGATTTCCTTTGTTGATGCCGTCGCCAAAACCACTGAAATTCTAAGCCAATAACCTAGATCTATTTTTAACAAAAGGTTGTTGTATCACCGGAATAGATCAAATGTTAAGGAACACACACCAAACCTAAAGTTGAATCATTTGTTGGATTATCTACCCCCACTCCCTGTCCTGATCCTAAACTCAATGTGCTTTGATGTGGACATGGTTCTCCGGCAGGTCCCGGCGGACCTTGTGGTCCTATTTCACCTTGAGGACCTGGCCGCCCAGATTCTTCACTGCCATTACAATCAAATGAAAGAATACATAGATTAGATAGATTCACAGAGGCTGCTTCAATATTAGAAACGTGAATATTAGGTATGAAAACTAATGCCATCAAACTAGTAGAAACAATTAACGATAATGGAATTTTCCAAGCACTTCTCATCATGAGGTTTCAATCGAATTTATAGTTAAGTGGTTTGAAATTATATTTTATATTTAAGAAACAGTACAAAGTACGATAAGAGCACCATAATCAACGAACACTATGTATCTCATTCTCAATGTTTCATCAACGATAAGACTTTACTAGCCCCTAAAATAGCATAAAGTCGCTTCTAGCAACCAGAGACATTAAGCACATTTGATTTATAACGGTCCCTATAACCATTCAAGAGCTTACTCGTCCAATAAGTTCCTGATTTCTGCGATCTTTTTTATATTCAGAGAAATTTCTTTGCCATAACTTGTTGGTTTTGGCACCACTAATCCTTCTTTTATCAGTTCTTTTATAGCTTTGTCAGCAGTCCTTTGATCTTTAAAATGTTTTAAAACGGTCTGCACGGCTGTATGAGATTTATTCCAGTTTTTGTTATGCACCATTCTTGTAACAATCATTTTTTTAGTTGAAATTAAGTCAACATTGTGGTTCACTTTTCCTACCTGTTATTCTATATATATTCTCAAGTATAAAAGATTATAATATATTACAATATACAATGTATCATATTACATGATCTTATACAATATATTCTAGTATGTATAGACTTTAAAGTATATCCTTATAAGTGGTCAATGACCTTTAGATTATATGAAGATGAATACCACAGATCACATAGAAGAGTTAGGAGTATACGGTAGGTTATACTCCGGGTCGGCTGCAGCCAAGATATTAGACTTCTTTCTACAGCATGACGCCTATTCATATACAGTGCCAGAAGCCACAAAAGCACTAGGATTATCCAATAAAACAGTATTTATCATTGTGAAAAAATTATACCGATTAGGAATATTAAAAGTAGAGAGAACGGTAGGAAATACCAGATTATACAAGTGGAATGAAAACTCCAAAGGGGCCAAATTCTTATCCAAAGCAGCCACAGAAATTGCCTTTATGGAACAACAAGTGGAAACGGAAGAACAAGAACAAGAGAGAAAGATCATAGCAATCTAATCCAATAGTCATTTTACATACTTTTTCCATTAAATGCTTGTTTGATTATATCATAATTACATGAAATATTGATTACTATAGTTTGTTAGACAATTTACACTCCAGGGTCTTGGGTTAATTCTATTGTAAAGAGGAATTATGATATATAATTTAGGAATACCTTAAATATTTTCAATGGTTTTGTAAAGTATTGGATGAGCTTGAAATAACAGGTATTGTTAAAGATAAGGATGGCATCATCTCGCATTATGATGTCAAAGGCTATGGCATCCAGAATGTAGAATTAATCGAGAAATTGATTATGGAAGAATCAAGTTCCTTTTTTGTTTATGTAGGAGAAGAAAAGAAGGAGGTGCATGTAAGGACTTCTACAGATGGAGCAATATTTCTTACAACCGATCCCAATGGGTATAACAAGGATACCTTAAACTTTCTACCAATTTTGGATAAACCATTGTTTAAGCGTTTGATAGAACCTGTTCGTTGAAGTAGATTCGCCGCGTCTCACAACAATGTAATCCATCATTTCGTCAATTCAGTAAGAATAGAGAATGATTATAAGATTCTAAAATCAAACCAATATTTAATAGGGTTAAAAGCTCGAATAGAATTTACAATGCAAGATCTAGATGATTTTGCCAAATTCGATCTAGATAAATTAGAAAGGTTGGCAGACAACTTTGAATGGATACATCAACAATACGACAATCTTAAAGAAAAATATGTTAATACATTGCTATCAAAGACAAAAGAATAGTAGATAAAGATATTCACCCTGACAGATTAGTAAAAAGACTTAATGTAATAAACTATAACGAGTCTATTGCAATCGAATATATCTATAATTAATGACCAGTTTATAGTTGTGACGTTTAGTCCAACAAGAAAAACTAACTCGATGATGTCTGAGGCTTTCGAAGCATAGGAACTATAGGTGGAAACTGATTTACCTGAATAGTACCAAGTATTTCAAAACCATGTCTCTCATATAACGGAATATTTCTTGGATTGGATGATTCAAGATACGCTAACACATTATCAGTATCAAATTTTGTAATAGCATGTCTCAGCAGAGCAGATCCAATCCCCTTACCATGATAAAGGGGATCAACGCCCAGAAGTGGCAAGTACCAATGAGGTTCAGTTGGATGATAACCGCCCATTTTCTCAAAAACCATTGAAACAATTCCTTGAGTCTCTTCTGAAGTGGTTTCTTGTAATAGCTCAATTAATGTACCTACATCAGGTTCTATCCGGGGTGGCAACCAAAGAGCAACACCCGAGTAGTTTCCAATATAATGAGCGCTATTACTGGAAAATGCTTTCCCCCCAAAGGCATTGGCAAATTTCGTAAAATGTAAAAGGTACTTGTGTGGATCTGGCCAAACCCCACGTGTTGCAGGATCAGCTGCAAAAGCCAGTTTCAAGGAATCTATTAGGACTTCTTTTTCGGATTCAGAAGCTGTCTTGACATCAAAATTTGTCATGGTATGATCCATAGTCTATAGTATGAAATATCATTTAACTTTTCAAGTATTGTTAGGAGCTTCCGATCCTCATCATGACAAACCATTGGGATTAGAAAATAGCGTCATTAGAGTCACTACTGTCACTGATTATCATTTAACAATCAAATCATGCAGCTTAACCAACTTTTCTCTTATCACATCAAATTTAGATGAGTCTGGTCGGTAGTAGTGTCTGACAAATACGGAGTTAGGAATACGCCCCTGAAGCAGATCAATTATCTCAGGTTCGATTCCTTCGTTCCTAAGAAAGGTAGCAAATATCTTCCGGCAGTAATACATATTCATATTCAAGCCTTTTCTTTTCAACATGAGTTTTAATGCATTGTAACTCATATTCACAGGACAGTAATTTGCTAGTTTGATCAAAGGTTTATCTACAACAGAAATGAAAACCTTTTTGGTTCTTCGGATAAATTCGCTTGGAAATTTATAATGTTCAAGTATTCCCTTCTCTATGTTCCAATAGCTCTTTAGATCAAAGTGTATGAGATTAATACATTTGGATGCCTCTATGGGTCTTAATCCAGTTAAAGTATTGAACACTAACAGATTGGCTAGGGGCCCCGATACCTCTGCAATCACATCCTTTATCCACTTTAACATATCAGTATAGCTGGTTTCATTGACAATCTTGTTAAATATAGAAAGAGAATTGTCACCGGTAGACCAGAGAAGATTATATTTCTTCATAGTTTGTTTCCAAGAGTCATGCCGCCCTGTAAACTTTGACAAAGATGCCAAACCCTTCATAACATGTAATCTTTTGTTAGGTGAAAAAGTCAATAGTTCATTAATGGTATTCTCATCGAACAAATACTTACGATATTTGATCGAGTAGTTGAATCTATCGTTCACAGTAGTTTTTGTTCCTATTCTTTGTAAATATACTCTATATCTAGCCCAAAAGTTTTCGTCTGATGTGCTTCTGTTGCCCGTATCCTTAACGTTACTGGTTAAGATACCGCCTTGACATGGCGGGGGTCGTTGGTTCGAATCCGACCCGGCCCATATAGGTTTTCCATATTTTGACCGAGTTTATTATAGTTCCCCTTAATCGCAACATATGTTTTAATGTTCAGAGGTTCAGCCAATATATCAGTTACTTCGTGGCGGGTTCTGTATGAGTCTGGTTTATCATAATGCTTGGCATATATACATCCTTATTGTTTTAAGCTAAATTTGAGTTTCGCCCAAAACTTTTTCCATGTCTTTGTTTGAAAGCCCCATCTCGACGAATTTCTTTTTATATGAAAATTGCACATTATTTTCTAATCTAAGAGGTAGGATTTTACGGTTCTCAAGGTCATCTAAATATTTACTACGCTTTACGGAATCTCTGAAAATATAATTCAATATAATGTAGACGTCATTGCATATCTCCTCTTGAGTTAAAGAATTGAATTCATAAGGGATTGGAATTCTTGAAACCCATTGCTCCATATCATTGTACATCATCTCCATATGGCGCCTATACTCTACAGGAATTTTCTCAAAGTCCGAGGGATTCAGCAATGGTCTATCCACTGCAAGTTTGTAATAATTGATTATTGGAGTCACCAGCGCCATATTCATCAGATCCTTAAATAGCGGATCCTTATCCATCTCTTGTGCGATCAAAGGACTAAATTTATAGTATCTAGCATAGAAGTCTGTGAAAAGCTTGCGTCCGGAACTTGTTTTCATCAATATGTTATCTCTGATATTTCTGAGAAATTCAACTTCCATTGAATTTGGTCCTCCTGTAGCAGCCGTGGCTATGAAACATTCTATTCTTGTTGGTCCTTCAGATTCAGGAGCTTCTACACATGATTTGCTTTCGCAGCTCCATATCTGACCTTCTGGACATTCCTTTGTATCATCCTCCATAGTTACTTCATAGAACAAATTAGGATCCTCTGCAGTCATGCTAGGTAAAGTGCCGACATTAGCTGTAAAGGTTGAATTACATAAGTGTTTGATTTCAATATCCATATTATCATCAATAGCCACGTAGTACCAACCTCCTTTCCCATTAGGATCTACTGCAAATGGATAATTGAATGAACAATTTACTAGTGGAACATTGAGGCCATTTCTTACATATACCGGCAGACCCATACCTAATCATCCATCCTTCTTAACACACCAGTATTTTCATGTATACCATTGAGGGGTTTTGGAGTTTTGAGAGAAAGATTTCTAAATTCCTGTGGTAATCTATCCGGAGGAGATGATTCAACATATTTTGAATTTCTGAATGGTCCTGTATTCTTTCTTGCATTTTGTAATTTCTTTATCTTGTGTAGTGCAATTCTTGAGAATTTCTCAATTAAGTCTTGCCTGCTCCGAACAGGGAAATAATTTTGTGGAACAAGGCCTTCTAAGTCTTTAATTATTTCTGTAGAGACGGAGAATCCGGCAATATCTAATCTTCTATTTCCAATCTTAGTAATAAGCTCTTTAAAATTTGCTATGGGGTAGGTCAGATCCTTACTAATTTCTAATACTGTGGTAGATATACCAGCAATTTCTGATCCGCCATTATCATCAAGTATTTTCTTGGCTATCTTTATCGCATCATCATTAGGGTTTGTTGTCATGATGGTCTTTCTTATTTAATTGATAAAAAGATTTTGGTTATAATTTAAGATGAAATGCATTCAAACGCTAGATCTAATTTAATTATCATTACTTCACAGTTATCAAAATATCGAATCTGCGAATCGAATTGCACATTGACATGAATTGGCGTTCAAAAGCATAGGATAATCTATAGATACTAGAAAGGTATTCACCTTATTGATAATCTAGAAATACTTCGACGAATCACGATCTTATTATATATCAATAATCATGAACCGAAATAATCTAATACAATCAGACGAGGTAGAGATTAAACATTTAGGCCTAAATTAAACGATTTGTAATCCGTCATCCTGATTAATCAGACATCACAAGTTTAGAATGTGAATGATGTAAGTTCTGATATTAAAAATTGAGGTTTTGTTAGGCCTCAATACCGAAGAAATGACGTTAGTTCCTATGGATAGTAATTCAATACTTGATAAAGCAGTTTTTATGTATGAACGGTAAGGTCTAGTTCTCTAATGTAGAATTACAAGCACCTAAAATAACCCAAAAATTGTACCGTTAACAATATAAATCCGACCCGGCTCATCGAAAATACTTTCTAATTATATAAGGTGAATGTGAATGAAAATCCTTGACATGAAGTTAACAGGTATAAAATTTACTCAATAATCCTATTTTCTTTTATTCTTTTTTCGTCTTCGGCTCAATTGAAGAACACAAAGTGTTGATTCAACAAGTGATATTCTAGAAGCACTGGCATGAGGCAAAAAGGCAGGATCTTTTGAATAACAACTAAACCTAATAATCTTCAACACATTAATCTTTGCACGGGATCAAGAATTATTCGCGCTATTTGAAGCGCTCAACCCTACTAAAGTTCAAATTTCGTACCTAACCATTGAATAAATTTTTACATACATAGAAAGAGCCAAATTAAGCCTAAAAACAAAATTCAAAATCTACAAAGTAGCGAGATTAATTCTAAATGATAATCCTCCAATCACCAATTCTCTAATTATAAGAATCTTATAGTTTTGGAAATTATTGACAATGATTAAATATTAGTATACAACAGGATAAGATTATGATTCATAAACCATGTCTTTGGAAAAAGTCGGTATTTGTTATGACATTAGCGTTTATTTCAACAATAATTTTCTTAAGTGCACCAATTGTAAACAGTGTAAATGCGGCAGACAAAGAAGGCCCA
>JANWKP010000210.1 GCA_025451315.1 Nitrososphaerales archaeon
AATAAACCTAATAATGAGATAAAAGATAGTGCTATTACGTACCTATTCTTTTTATAGAATATTAAAGATGAAAATCCTAATATTGGTATAACAATATCTAATTTAAAAACCCAGTCTGGAATTATAATACTTTTATCTGGCAGCGGTGTTACATACGGGTTGCCAAAATAAGTTATCGACATTTTACCATCCTGTGTTGACCCATGGGAATTGAGCAATAACCTTATTTTTGTAATTGAAGAATCCACGGAAATATGACACATGTATCTAGCCCACGCTATGGGATTCCCAATTCCTCCTGGACAATGAAGAATCTGTTTCCATTCACTAGAAGTTTTATTAAAGCCCTCTAAAACTATATCAGAAGCAGAATAATTATTGGTTTTAATATTTGTCATGATAACATAATCTCGATATTGGACAGGTATTTCATTACTAGAAATGCTTAATATACCACTATTAGAATCATTTGTAGACACTTTGATAATATTATTAGATAGATAATTTACAACTTCGTCACTATTGAGGGTATCAAATTTATCGACAATACCTGCATCATCAATATCAACTACACTACATAAATAAACGCCGTCATTGCAATTTTCTGTTGTATCTATCCAATTTTCGGGGAGAGCAAGTCGGTTCTCTGAAGCGATCTCATGATTTTTATCAATAGAAAATAATGAATTAGTCAATAAATTAAGGGATTGGTTGTTGATCATCTTTGTAGCTAATGATTCAAAGAAACGCGTATCATTAGGGGTGCCTATATTTTGATAACTATATGGATGTGTAGAATATCCAATCAACCTAAAAGCATCATATAAAATAGGAGATCTTTTTATTTCGCTATAGGAATTAAGAAGAAATTCAGGATTAAGCAGTTGTTGTTGATCATAGGATATATTGCTAAAAAAAACATTAGCAACAAAAAATGGCAGAATGGTGATCACAAAGGCAATTAAAAGAATTATGATAAAGCCAATGAAAGAATGTTTATTTCTATATACTATAAGCCAAATTATCAATAGGATGATAGGTATGAGAAAATAAAACTGGACCTGGACTACAAAGGAAAACAATATTCCTGCAACTATAAAATTCCGATATCTTATGAAAACTGAATTGTGAAGTTTATCGTTCTCTTCCATGAGGTTACAACCTTTCATAAAAAATGCTACAACAAAAGGAGATAATGTATAAGAAATAAGATAATAAATAAAGCCTGCAACTATCCTAGTAAAGATAACAGGTGTAAAAACGTAAACTAACCCGGTTAGAAAGGATGAAACATATCCTAAACCAAGTTTTTTAGATAAATAAAATGCCCCATATCCACTAAAAGTTAAGCAAATTACAAGCATTCCTTTAGTAAGTACTTCTCCAGTTATTGGCAAAAATAACAAACTGTTTAAAAACAGTTTATATATCCAATCTGCTGGGTAAATTAATTTCCCTGACTGAGAGTTCCAGATATATTGTCCGCTTTGTGAATATATTTCAGTCATTTCTGGGAAAGGTCCAAATGGCCAATCTTGAAAAAATCCTATAGTACCTTCTGATGGTAAAATGAATCTAAGTATTATTAGCGAACAAACAAAGTAAATTATGAGAATAAGGATATTCTGATATTTGCAATTAGAAAAAATTTGTGACAAATACAAGAACATCTAGGTTATTTCAATAGTATTTATAATTAAAATATAAACGTTAAAAAATAGTCACAAATGCCATCCAGATGTATCTAATAACAACAGAATAGGTATTTATATAGGAGTACAGCGAAGCTGTCCTATTTTTATTAAAATAAGGTTGTAAATATTTCTAGTTATTTTCTTAATCGTTAAATCTTATGCCATCTTCTTAATAACTTCCAGTTCCATTTTATTTTCATAAAATTCTTCCTTATTTCAGCAGTTATTATAAATTTTTCTAATTAATTATAATAAAATAATGCAATATCATATTCTAGAAGGGGCTGTTAAGTTGATTTTAACGCCTGGCTGTTGTACACACGTACAAATAGGTTGAGCCAGTTTATGATATGAGCTATTACATTTCCTTTTTCTACTGTAAGGTTGATCCTCAAAATATATGATTTTATTATTGAAGCACAATTTAATTATTCTCTCACTATAAGACCTTTCTCAAATTTTGAACCAAAATCGTGTATTATTTCGGATACCGCCTGTCTATATCGTCTACATTAACTTTTTTTACTCCTTTGAAAATTGTATATGCAAAAGTCATAACATACATCCCATAGCTTGTAAAATAATGTTTTTCTAATCACTATGCCCCCCAACCATCTTCATAACTAGGAAAGACAAAAATTTTGGATACCCAAATTTTCTCTCCTTGTAGATTGAAAACCTGCAAACTAAAACATCTAAAAAATTGGCTGAATCTACTTGTCGATTATCGCAGCAAAGAGCAACGAGCCATTAAATTAACCACGCAGCCATAAATGCAATAATCGTTTAAATGGGACAACTAATTGCCACAATGTGATAAATCCAATTTTGTAAATAACAGCTTGCAAACCTGACTTAATTGATAAGCCTACTTAATTATGCCTGATAATACGAGGAGAATATATTAATACACTATAAAATAAGGTGATTATTTTTATGATGAGGTAATGCATACCAAATGATATTGCCATGACTAGCTGTTTTATACATTGCTTTTTACTATTCTGTATATAATCCCAGGATTATTAACTGCCTTAAAATCTTTGAATCTTGTTCGTAATCACCAATTGATAACACATACAAATTCCCATCCGGGCCTGCCTACCTGGATATCAGTTACATGTCCAAATCCTCTTCCAAAGATAGAATAACCCCTTAGATTAAGATCCGGAAAAGATCAAAAGATCTATTCTTTTCTTCTATTTGGATATCTTTAAAATAACTTGTTGCTTCTATGTTATTTTCGATAGAGTATCCACCATTAATAATTGGTCGTATTTTTGATATGTTGACTGGAATTGTTATCGCACAGCTAAATTTAGTCTAGTTAAGTAGTCCATTTGTTGGAGAAGGACAGTTGGTTATAGAATCCCATAAATTTGTTTTAATATCGTAACCTTGAATAGTAATATGCGACTGATTAACGAATTCACTTAATTTCATTGAAGCGGTAAAATTATACTCATGATTTGGAATAACATTATATTCTTTATCATAAATATAAGTAGCAAGTGAGATAGGAAGCTATAATCCCATTGAATTTTGGAATAGGCTCTTAATTTTTTACTTTCTTTAGATCGATACTGTATTAAAGCTAAATGTGTAAAATAAAAATTAAAAGTTTAGGTTTTGATATTCTATTTCTTTACTATCTTATATATTGCCCCCGTACTTTCAGAATGCTTCTCATAAGTTTCGAGATATTCTGTTTTGTCTGGATCAACGGATAAAATATAAAGATCACCATCTGGTCCCACTTGTATGTCGGAAATATGTCCAAAACCTCTGCCAAATACATTTGGAGTAGAAAACGATTCTGGAAATAGGTCAACGGTTGAGTTATTTTGTCTATCGATAATCTGAATACCATTAAACTTACTAACACCCTCATAACCTTCTATTGCAGAAAATCCACCATTAATGTACGGAATAATTTTTGATATATTTGAAGGTACTTGCAAATTACACAAATATTTAGTCCACTCTGTTGGTCCGTTTGTCGCCGCTGGACAAGACATTAACGGTTCCCATCTTTTAATTGTTTCATTAAATCCTCGTATAGATATATGGGATTGGTTGACAGTATCTCCTAATTTCATAGATGTTATTATATCATACTCCTTTCCTGGAGTAACTACGAACTCCTTACCAGGGATCCATGACCACAACACCTCATTAACTAATGGAGTAGATATATTTAACATGTTATCTTTTACATTTTTAGAAAAATCGATGGAGGATTCTAAATGACATGAAAATATAGAGATACATTGCTGCAAAGGATCATAATGAAATATTGGGACTTTTCCATAGAGTGTTTCTATAGTATCAATAGACGTAGAGTTGGGTACTATGCTTTGTCTATGTTTATCCAATTTAAAATGATAAATGTTTCCAAAATTAAAGTCTCCTATAAACATATCATTTTGATAATTATTTCCAAGATTAGATGAGTTTAGAAACTTGATTGCAGTAATACCAATAGTTTTTTCCCATGTCATTTCAGGGCTACTATAATTTCCATAATTATTAAAATTAATTAGTTTGGTATGATTTGTGAAAATATTGCCTGATCTTTGCTTTTCGTCGTCGGCTTCCCAAATTCCCTGTACTACGTTCCATCCACTATTAAATCCCGGTTCTACAAGGTTTACTTCATCACCAAAATAAGGTCCATTTTCGGTATCCCACAAATTACCTGTTATCGGATCAAAATCCATACCAAAGCTATTTCTGATCCCGTATGCAAAATAATTACGTAACGAAGGTACACTGTCAGATGTATCATTGTTGATTGAATTTTTTTCTAAATCTAATCTAAGTATACCCCCTGACCCATCCACAGGAGTACCATTAACAATATTTTGAGTTGTTGCATTTTTTGCATACAAATCCCCAATTGCTATGTATAGCTTTTTATCTGGACCAATAATCATTTTTCCACCTATGTGAACCAGAGAGTCCTTAGATGGTATATGTAGTATTAGTTTTGGATTAATTAGCGTATTATTTACAAAATCGTATTTATATAGTCTATTTCCAATAATTTCATGGTCAGATTCATCATCACGCGAAGAGTTGTTAACTTCTGTGAAATACAGAAAGACATTTGTGGGTCCAGTGGAATTGGGCAAGACTGCAGACCCAACCAACCCACTTTCACCATAGATTTCCACATTTAGCTTCAAAATAGGATCATCTTGGATTTGACCATTTACAATTCTATTAACCGTTCCTTCATTCTTCTCTAATACTATTATGTCATCTGGTGCCAGAAAAGACATTGATACTGGAAAATGTAATCCTTCATATACCTTTTCGACTTTGAGACTGGGATCATATACAAAGGGATCGGAAAATGAAAAACGAGAATTAGATCCAATATATAATAAAGAGATAAGGCAAAAAAGGAGAATTATAAATAATTTCAATTCATAAATTGTACTGCTTTTTTATATAAAAACCTTTTTTGAAATTTTTCACTGTTTACTTTGCAGCTAAAATTTTATTATTGAGCTTTTAACTGTAGCAATTCTCTATATATTCTAAATGGGGTTTTGTTTGATACCAAATTATATACAATCGATTTCTCCTTACAAATTGAGATTGTAATATAGATTTGCCCCTAGGAGATAAGCCTAGAAAATACAAGTACAATCCATTGCTAATGTTTAATCAAGTTATTCTATCGATTTTGATGTGGGTAACAAAAAGAGATATGGCATATTTAGATGTGGATCTTCTTTAAGTTAACAGAGCCATTAGTACAGGCTCAGCACCAAAGTAGAATTAGAAATAATTAATTTACTATGGGTAGTTGAAGTTTATTCTTAATTTGCATGATCTATTGGTACAATTCTATATATTTTCTTCTCACCCAAACTTAAAAGATAAAGAAAACCGTCAGGACCAGTTTTAATGTCTGTTATGGTGCCCAATCCTGAAGCGAAAATAACACTACTTAATTCTTCAGTACTAT
>JANWKP010000211.1 GCA_025451315.1 Nitrososphaerales archaeon
AATCTTCACATTGATTTTGTTGGGAGACACGATACACTTCATGTGGTACCATTTTTTGTTTCCTATAATGAAAGCAACCAATTTTCCATATCATATACTGTTTTTTTAGCATTCTCTTCTTGATCTTAATGATTGCCTTTAATCACTTGTATAATGTCCTCAAGTTCAATACTATCAATTAGATCCGTCCAAACTTTACCATTATCATCAATATGTGATGCACCCCTAAAAATACAAATGTACCTTATTTTCCATTTTTTATATTAGTGAATATCATCTTTGCATCGCTTTATTCTTTAGAGTCTCCAACTGCAGCTACAATTAGATCTTCTGCCGACTGCTTCTGTCATCCATTAGATTGTGGTAGTAATTGTGATGGTGATTGTGCTGTTGCTGACTGCTGCTGTATTGCATAAATTATCATCATTACTAATTATCATTAAAATTGAAGATTCATTGATGAGAAATACTATCCTTATTATTATTCGAAATTTATCCTAATTCTAAGGCTGGATAATTACCTATTGTTAATAATTTATTACCTAAATATTCAATAAATAGTATAATATATTTTTTTTCCAGTTTTTTCGGAATTTTATTGTTAACATTCTAATTATGTTAATAAATAATTAAAAGGAATTAGGTGTTAAGAAACAGTTAATATTGTAAATAATATTAAATGTTAATTAAAATTCAATTTAATTGTAATTGAACATTGAAAGTATATAACCATTTTCAATATTTAGACATTGATTGCACTTTATATAATATAAATAAAATTCTGAATAAATGATGTCATTTACAATAAAAAATTAAATAAAAATTATTAACTCATTAGTAGAATGTCCAATCTACAATTGAATCATTAAATAAGATGTTAATGTTATGCTGTTGAGAATCATGTCTAATAATATTAATATTAAAGAAAACTCAATAAATAGTCCTTCATCTTTTAGCTTTAAATATGTAGAATCAGGAGGATTGGCAAACAATTATTTAGTTATTTCTTTTGATTCTGATTCTAATGATCTTAAAGTATCAGCAGATATTAGTGGTGCTAATTTAAATCAAAAACCTTTAGAAGAGTCTGAAAAAACTACTTTAATAGATAAATTTACAAAAAAAGATTTTTTTAATACAGAATCTACTTATGTTACGGAAAAGGAAGATGAAGATAATACCGCAATTTCATCTTCCCTTACCGTTACAATAGATAACGACATACATACTACTGTATGGACCAACAAGTCCAAGGATGTCCCTCAGGGATTAATTGAAATTACAAATGAAATAAGAAATATCGCGCATGGAAAGAAAATGGTTTAAAAGACCTTTTAATTTTAATTATTACTCTAAATCATTTAAAATATGAAAAAATGTATTTTAATTTATCCTAAATTATTAACTGTCTCTTAAGATTTATTCATTTGTATTTTCCTTCTATTTTTATAGATCATTTATTGAAAATGTGTTTACATCTAAATCTTAACATGAAATCGTTATAAATATTTGACCTTCTGTAATAGCTGTTTCTTGGTTTAAAATACAAAAACTCAAACGTAATATTCAATTGTGCAGAATAAACTGTAGATACAAAATCTCTCGTTTCAGTGAAATATTAGAGAAGAATGAGATAAAATATTTGCCTAACTTTTAATTCAATGTAAAGTACCTAACTTGATATTTCAAACTAATATGTATAACACAATTAATTCATTACTGATAGCATGAAACGAGTGATGAATTTTTTTGGGAATATAAATTATTTTTCCTGGATTAACCTTATTTTTAATTCCATCTATTTCTATTGTTCCTGTTCACCTCCCACTTATTACGAAATAAATTTCATCAGAGGTATGAGGCTGTTGAGTATCTTCCTGGTCTTTCTTCAAGTTTATTATCCCAACTGCCATAGTTGGTGTATCCATTACATCAATAAAATATCTTGATTTAGGCAAATTTGACAAAAAAGTATCTAAGTCAAAAATTTTAGAATGAGACATTTATGAAGAAATTAATTTTTAACTCTCATATAAAATTTTTTATATACTCATTTACATAATTTACTAAATTTTACAAGGTTGTAAGAGAAAATACATGAATTATAGTCTTTGACATTTTTAATTGCTTATATTATATTAGAATATACTTTCTAACTTTCTAGCTAACATCTGATATTTCGTATCCGCAAATTCTGTTATATTGTAAGTCAAATTTGTTATTAGAAATTACTACAAATACAGTAGGAAATTCTAATCTTATATTGTTTAAATATAATCACTGAGAAAGGTGTTGTAGACAGAGATATTATTTTCCATGGAATTTGGTTGAACATTTTACGATGCTGCAATTTATTTCAAATTAACATAAGAAAAAATACAAAAAGATTAAAAATGGAATTATATAGTATTGTATTTACCATTAAATTAATAATGTCTACTTCTTTCTCACCTTACTTATTCTTGTTGTTGTAGTACAAGTTATCGTTATGTTATCTTTAATTGAGATTTTAGGATATCGGTAATACCACCCTACCAACAATAACAATTAGAAATCTGATTTAATAATATCCAATATTTATTATTTATACTTAATTAATTAAAGCGGTAGGGATTGTTTTACTAGTTATTTTCTTTGTCTCTCTAAATATAATTTGAGCCACATATTCATCTATTCCTAATTTTTCTGCAATATTGGAAGGCCCGCTCTCTAAGATCTTTTCAATTGTAAAACCTGCCTCCTGTAACGCCTCAATTAATCCTTTTGAGATATTAACAAGTTTTAATCTATCATCTTTCCATCTTGCTATTTTTGTTGTTGGTGATAATTGAGTAAATCGAGAACACAAAGATAGTTGAAAATTGGGATCCTTTATCATTATTTTAAAGGACTCGTCATCCTCACTATTACTTTTGTTCATAATAGTAATATATAAATGAACTACAAAATATAAATAGAGGCAAAAATATTTTTAACCGCGACAGGATAGTATATTTCTCGATTTCACCCAACGTGATAATAATAAACGGTATTCTTTTTAACAATAAGAAGCAATCTATATACTAAACAAGGGGAATCAAAATAAAATTCTGTCAATAAATCAATTTCTATGATAAGATGGATAGTACAGGATGAAAATGGGAGAAACATACATCGTTGCTCGTGATACGTTCGTTTATTCTTCGGATAGTATTTAGATAAAAAGCGGTAATAATGGGGATAGTAATTAATTGGTACAAAAGAATTCTGAAGGTATTGATAGAGTAAATACCCCTACCTTTGGATAGATATTGCATTTGATTTTGCAGAGCATATCTTTATTACAGAATAACTTTTCTATGATAAATTTTAGATACACGATTAATAGGAGATCTACTACATACAAGACTCTACATCAGATCAACTTTCTTACTATGTAAAGGAAGCCGAATGTCAACGAGATGAATTGCTACTAAAATTATAGATGTTAATGATATGAATAAAGATATATTCTTGAACATTGTGTGTAATATTGATGGTACATATAACAACTGTGGTCATCTTTATAGTTAGTTTATTTATCTTGACTGGAAATTTTATCCCTAAATTTGATGTTTTTGCTCAAGTTATATCAGATGATTTGGAAGAGTCTAATGTCTATACTCAACTATCTAATATATTAGACAATACTGAACAGAATTTAGGTAATGTTACTCAAGCGATTAACTCTGGAGAAAACGATAACGCATTAAACATTATATCAAATATCACTACAAATATTAAGGAAATAAGAAACGGGTTAAATTTAATTGTAGATAATCCAATTCATGGTGGAGATTAGATTAGTAATAATTTAAAATATCTAATTTGGAATAACTCTTCCACACAGTATTTCAACTCAACTGAATTGGACTCTTTTACAGGTTAGTTATTAAAAAGATTAATGGGCTTTTACAAGTTATTTCATTTCTAACTATATTTAAAAAATTTATTTTATTCTTATATTCGCTTTTGCTTTTTTAAAATCTATAAATAATATTTTTATCAGACATAAAATTTAATAAAAAAAGAAGGAAAAGATATTGAAACTTACTGGTTTGGTTCTACAGTTATTTTTGAATCTGGCATTTCTAAAGAGAGTTGTGTGTTAGAGTTTATTGGAATAGTAATATTACCTAGAATAATTTTTTGATTATCATCAGTTGTTGCTGGTTTTGCTACATCTGAATTATCATCATTTGTTGCTGGTGGTGATGATAATGATGATTGGTTACGCTCTGATTGTTGAGATTGAAAAAGACCTTGTGCAAAGATTTGTTGTTGTGTAGTGACTATACTCAAGATAAATGTCGAGACTAAAGCCAACAAGACTATATTTTTTGTTTTTGTTGTTATTATCATGTTATAAACTCGAGAGGAGAAGTATTTAAGTTTTTTTTTATTTTGTCTTCAAAATATCTCATTTGTATAATCATTTCTATTGAATGTCATTAAAATATTTCAATCCAAATATTTTTAGAAATTGTTTTTTGAGTAAACTTTTGGAAAAGAATAATTCATTATAATAGCATTAATCTAGAATAAATTATAATTCCATAACATGATATTGGTAATACAAAAAACCTAGTGGAAATGATATTGCCTAGGATCTATGATATATTAATTACAATATATATTAATTCAATATTTCATGTATTTCCAGGTTGTATTCTAAACAATAATGTAACTTTTGATAATTCTATTCAAAGTAATACTCATTGAAGATTGAAACCATGTCTAAAATTCTGATTTATCCGAATTTTTCTCAATTTTATCTCCTTTCACATAAATGATTTTAAATTAAATAATGACCTCTTAATTGTCTTGAATACTGATATCTTTTATTAGATGTGTTATCTATTAAAATATAAATAATAGACTATGAATGATTGTAAACATTGGGCATGTAATCTAAGAACTAATACTTGTATTGGTTGTGGTAATGCTATATGTCCAAATTGTTTACAAGAACCATCAGATTGTAGATGCGACAATAAAGATGATTGTTGTAAGGCATGAAATTAAAATTATCATCTAAATAGATTAATTATAAATCTTTAATTAACTATTAAAACATTCTGAAATCCTTAAAAATGAGTTTATATAATAAAAACCAAAAATAGAAATGGAAATGATATTATAATAATGACTAAGACGATTTTGTTGATAGATGATGAACCTGATGTCACTTATACCATCAAGACAATTTTAGAAGATAATGGTTTTAAAGTGGATAGTTTTAATGACCCTATTTTAGCATTTAATTATTACAAAGTCAATTTTTATGATTTGGTAATTCTTGATATAAAGATGCCAAAAATGGATGGATTTGAGTTATATACTAAAATAAGAGAAAAAGACTCTAAAGTAAAAATATGCTTTTTAACTGCAATTGCAGCATTCAATGAAGAATTTAGAAAAATTCGATTAGTTTTGGGTAAAACAATCAACGAAGACTACTTTATTCAAAAACCTGTCGAAATGGAAGACCTGCTTAAAAAATTAACTTCTATAATGAATATTTAAAATAACATGGATAGATGATATATTAATATACTATAAGTCAATTTTTAACATTATCTCCTAATTTGAGATTTTTCAATATATCATAATTAAAAAAGATTAACACATAAATTCTACAATAATAATTCTGTAAGCAAATTGCATAATATATTTGTGGCAATATTCTCCAAATATTCTGGCTAAATGTACATATAACCTAACTTTAGGACTTTGATAAGTTCCTTGTAAATGTTTCAAAATCATTACTAAGTATTGATTTGTTATCAAACGCAATATTTGTTGAATTAAGTCTTACCTAAAATGGTAATACGAGACAAATGAATACAAATCAGAAAGTAAATCGACAACTATATCAATTACCTCAATAACAACAATAACATCAAATAAATTATAATGTTTTTGACTAGTAGTTGTTTTGTGTATTATTAATAATTACCATTGTTACAATTTTTACTATGGAACTACCATGAAAGATCTAACAAAAAATAGTTAGTATGATACAGAACCAATAAAATAAAATGTTTTAACAAGTTTGTATTATTAATTAATATTGAATAGAGAAGAAATCCTTAGAAATTTATTTACCAAAGCCACTGAAGATACGATAGAAACTCTGCCATATACAATTCAGGTGTTTCAGGACCCATTATATGATTTAAAAAAATCACTAACCAATGATTTGGATTTTCTTTTAGGAGCATTCTTTGCACAAGTCATTTTGTTTTATTCTGTTTATTGTTCCAACAAAGATATTCAGCCAACAATCGAAGAATCATCTCGTTTTAATTATGAATTATTTTCAAAAGTAGAGGAATACAAAATTATGATTAGAGAATTAATGATAATTGATAATACCTAATTAACTAATTTCCTCAGTTAATAATTCATTAAATAAAACTAGACATACTATCAAGAAACAATCGAGTTAGTAAGAAAAGAAATTCAGAGTTATAGACAAATCGTAACTATTAGTAGAAAAATAGAATAAAAGTTATCAGGGAAATTACTGACAATTTTGTATAATATTATATGGATATACTAGATACTAGTTGACCCGGTCAGATTGGATTAAATCTACAAGCCAATTGGCTGCAAACTATGAAAAAATAGTCAGTAGTTTTGCAGATAATGTCCTAGCTAGTATCATGTATTAATATTAAAAACTTACTTTGAGCTTGTAATATTACTAAAAGATAATAGCACTAAATATTAATGGTAAGTACTAATAAAATTATTTTATCTACTATTGTTACTTCAATTGTTGTTGTTGCTTTTATTGAAATTGTAATGGTAGCTACTAGTAATAAAAA
>JANWKP010000212.1 GCA_025451315.1 Nitrososphaerales archaeon
ATCTAATTACTACTCCAATTTCAAGAATCTCAAATATACAATAACAAGATATTATAGAACCAAAAGATTCCGACTAGATATAACAAAATATCTCTTAAGGTCTACGAACTAATGTTATTAAGTATATAATCATGTATAAACCAATCAAAAAATAATCTGCATTCTGTTACCTCTGTGTTTTTATCTATTATTTTTCCATAGATATTTATAGCATTATAAAGATCGTTTTCATGAAATTCTTGCCAATAATCGGTTATAGATTCTCTAAGATTATTTTCTAATCCTTCCCATCTTTTTCTTTCTTGATGCGTCTTTAAACAGCAATGCTTGTATTTTAATCCACTACCACATTGACAAGGATCGTTTCTATTTAATTCCAATTTGGATATACAGTACATAGAATTTATTTAAGTTAAAAATATTTTTTTATACTTGCTAGACCCTAATTGTTAAACATCTATTCTACTCTGATATTAAAAACACTAGTAATGGGACTTGAACCCTTGTCCATCAAATGTGGGTTCTACTATCAACTATTAAAATATTCTTTAATTTGAAATATCTATCTGTTTTTATTTCTAATACTATTTTAGAAAATAATTAATAACTTAATAATGCAAATCTAGTCATAAAAACAAATGTCCAACAATATTAAAAAAAGGACAGATCTACTTACACCACAACTATTAAAAACACCAGTAGGACGGAAAGTTACCTATGAATTCCTAAGATCCTTATCTGAAGGATGTTCAATCGAAGATGCATTAGAAAAGGCAAGATTAATTGCACAACAAAATAGTTTCTTACTGCCATTTCAAATTTCATTTATTTTAGACGTATTGAATGTCTTGGGTCCTGTAATTATTCAATTTTTTAGTGATTCTAAAAACAAATAAATTAATTGATTATTTTATATTGATATTATATAGGCACTAACAAATTATAAAATTAATTAAATTTTAATAAGACTCATCAATCATTCTTTGCTTCTTTTCAATGAGATAAACTGATAATACTAGGTCTCGGGTTGGGACTCGAACCTCGAAGCAGTAGTTCGGGGTTTGTTCAAACTATTAAATAATTTTTGGATAATTTTTATTCTCATATTCTCTAAAAAATTTGCTAATCTAATATACTTAGTATATTAATTAAAATATATTGATATGCAGAATCGAAAATAATGTCCGCTTATAATAAATATCACCATATCAAATTCTTAAACAATATATTTATTATTACCTCATAATGAAAACAACAATATTTTTCAATGCTATGATCATAATGATTCTTGGAATTGGTATAGTAGTTGGAGGATTGACAGGATCAGCCCTTGCACAAACAGATAATCAAACTAATGCAGAACAAGGTAAAAATAATACAGACAGTGGAAGCAGTATAATGGACAAAATTGGTGATATAGCAAAAGAGAAACTAAGTGAAGGCGTACAAGATATCATAGGTGGAAGCAGCAATAAATAATAAATGACAGACATTTGATGCATCCAATAATATTTCAATATTTTAGATTTTATAATTAAAAATTATGAATATAACTTTAGATTAACATCAAAAAGATACTTAATTCTCGGAGTGAGACTCGAACCCTGCAACTATATTCGTGGGTTTATACAATTTTTCAAATATTAAAGAAAAGTGAACCATATTTGACTTTTCTTAAACGTACCACAATTAGAAACACGGAATGAAGCATGACAAAAAGTAAAATTCAGATACATTTTTTTTATTTTTCAATAGGATTGCCTATGGTATTACCCCATTCTAACCACGAGCCATCATAGCTCTTTACGTTAGGATAACCAAGAAGATATTTCAAAACAAACCAAGTATAAGCTGCTCTCTCACCAATCCCGCAATATGTTATTACTTCTTTATCGGGTGTAACATTTAGCGATTCATAAAGTTTCTTCAACTCTACTGCAGACTTGAGGGTGCCATCTTCATAGACCATCTTATTCCAAGGTACATTTACTGCACCTGGAATGTGTCCTCCCATTTGACCATATTCGGTAGAATATTCTGTTGGAGCAAGTGTTTTTCCATTATACTCATCATTAGTTCTAACATCAACCAGTATCTTATCTTGAGAGCCTATTTCCTCTTTTACATAATTCATAAAAGCTCTTATACTTTTATCTGGATCGGAGGCTTTGAAGTTGCCCCTTGTATAAGAAGGAATATCTGAGCTAAGTGGTCGATCTTCCTCAAACCATTTCTTCCTTGAACCATTCATTAACCTAACATCTTTAAATCCATAATATTTGAAAATCCAGAAAGCAAATGTTGCAAACCAATTCTTAAAGTCTCCATAAACTATTAGTGTAGTATCATTGTTTACGCCTATCCGTTGTAATGAATCCTCCAGAACCTCTTTTGAAATTACATCTCTCTTAGTTGAATCTATTATATCTCTCTTCCAATCAAAGAGGACAGCTCCTGGAATATGACCAAGCATATAGCTTGTAGCAGGAATATAGTCAACCTCAACAATTCGTACTTTTGGATCGTTTAAATGATCATTTATCCATTGCGTACTGACTAAAACATTAGGATAAGCATACTCCATTATAATACACTAATTTCCGTATAGATTCTACTAAGTTCAACTCTTTAATTGTTTCTCGAATAGAATATAAAATCAAAACATTAAATAATACATTGCCATAGTTTTTATTATTATATTTTAAGATCATGTTTTGTGAATTAATAATTCTTTCAGATAATTAATAGGTTGACTTTTTATGTAAGTATTGATTTCTTATTAATTATAGAAACTTGAAGTTTCATGTCTTGAATTCTGATAATTCTTTTTTTAAGGAAAAGGAATTGGGTTTTATCGATTTGTCATCTACAAACTCGAATGAAAATCGTTGTTTTGTAAAAGACAAATTAAATTGTCAAGATAAATATATGTCAGATCAGGATAAAAAACTTTTGGATGACAATAATTCTTTTCCACAAATAACAGATATTCAAACATACATTGAAGAAACTGAGGCAAGAATTTTAGAGGCATTCAAAAAAGGTTCTAGACTTTATCCCAAAATAGAAAGATCTGAACAGTTTTTGCAGCAGCATGTAGGTTCTAAATTGAAACTTGTTGTACTTTATGTTGATTTGGTTGATTCTACATTGATGACTAGAGATTTTTCAGTCGATAAATTAGCTACAATAATACAGATGTTTACACAGGAAATGTCTGTTGCAGCTTCAAATTTTAATGGACAGATATTAAAATATGTCGGAGATGCCGTAATAGCTTATTTTCCTATTGAAGTAAACGATTCCGTTTCCTGTAGTTCCGCAATAAATTGTGCATTTCATATGATTACTATTTTAGAACAGGCAATAAATCCTGTCTTAAGACGAAATAATTATGACCACTTGCAAGTAAAGATAGGGATAGATGCTAGTGAACACTCAATCATTCAATATGTATTAGGTGAAAAATCCTATACCGATATTTTAGGATACGGTATAAGTATGGCAGCAAAAATGACTAAACTAGCAAAGCCTAATCAAATTATTACAAGTCATGGAATATATATCTGCATGCATCCATCGCTAAGAAAAAGATTCTCTGAATTGGAGATAGCGCCGAGAATATGGAAATATATAGATGAAAAACTTCAGCCAGGAGTTTGGAAATCTTTCGATAAAATGCAATAATAAAAAGTTATTTGATTACTAATTTAAACTAAATATTTCTACATTTATTCCTTCAACTTCTATATTTGATTCAACAATATTTTTAATACTTTTTTGCATAAATTTTTTAGATGCTGCTGAAATTACTTTTCCTTCCTCTACTAATATATTTAATTGGTTCCAGTCCAACACTTACTTTTACTAATAACTTGATAAAAGTCACTTATCAAATGTTGAATTGTCAGAAACCTTATGTACCGATAATACGTTTTTAATATTATACTAGTACCATGCCATTGTACCGGTTGGAAAGCAACAAACAGAATTATTGAAACCATGTCTAAAAAGTTCTTACAAAGTAGCGTTGGCACAGTATTCTCATTCTGATGTTGTATTTTTATTTGTCTATATTAAGGTAATTTTGATCGAGTTAACAAAAACTCTAATCTATTATTGCAGATCCACATAAAAGCTAGCAGTTGTATTTCTATTCCAATGAAACGCTAATGATGTTTAGTTTGCTAATAATAATGAATTAATTGCAAATATATAAGATTATCATAATTTTATTTTTGATTGTTATTCTAATAGTGATGTCAACAAAGAAAAGGTAGGATAAATTTTTAGTATTCGAATATTATTTGGTTTGAGCGATAAATATTTCTATTTTGGCAATTTGTTATACGTATTTATTCAACAATTCCATATACAGGTTGTCCAATAAATTGATCGGGGGATTTATCATCAAAATCTATAATTATAGTATTATCATTATAGATTGAAATATTTGTCTTTATTTTATTCCATTTTATATCTCCATTTGTAGTAATATCCATTATACCAGATACTTTGACATTCCTATCTAAGTGAAGCTGATCATTTTTAGAAGTATCATTTGTTATCTTAAAGTTAATAAATTGATGATTATGCAGGTTTTCACCTTTTATTGAAACCATACTAAAATTTGCCATAAAGTTGATTGGTCTTTCATTACTCAAACTAATATTCCAATCACCTGCTAGCAGATACTTTGAGATATTCTTAACGTCAAATGTTCCCCATTGAGGTAAATCTAAAACAATAGAATTAATTTTACCAACCTTTACGAGAGTGTTATTAATATTATTTTGGGGATTATCTATTGCATATATGTATATAATATTACTGAGACATATTATAATTACAATTAATAAACTAGAATAAAGATTAAAAATTTTAATCATAAAAATATGATAGGGATAGTGTGTTATTAAATTTTATTGCTATGTAATAAGTTTATCCAAAGTCTTGCAATTATGGATATAATACAAGGATTTATTGGAATATTTTTTACAGACAGAGAGAATAATTTGTCAAATAGTTTGAATAAAATATTATTCACAACTTCAAAACCAGGTAATTTATTAAAGTCTTGTATGGAATTTAATAACCTAAAATTGATTATCATTTTATAATATTTATAGCAAAAATAATCAATTTATGCACGTTTCTTAATATGAGATTTAAGTGTTTCAACAAGAGTCTCAAAATCCCAAGAATTATCGTAGCGTAAACCATTTATGTAAAAACATGGTGTACCATTTACGCCGCTCCGTACTCCACTAAGAAAATCCTCACGGACACGACCTGCATAAACATGGTTAGACATGTCATTTTTGAACCTATATTTATCTAATTCCAGAACTTCTGCATATTTCTCTAGATGCTTATCATCAAGTGCTTGTTGATGTTCATATAGGATATCATGCATATCCCAAAATTTATTCTGAGCACCTGCACATTCAGCCGCTTCTGCAGCGTGTTGAGCATGAGGATGACTTTGCGTAATGGGAAAATTACGAAAGACAAAGCGTAAACTGTTACCAAGAATATTTTGTACATTTTTGATGATTGAATAAGCCTGTCCACAATATGGACACTCATAATCGCCATATTCAAGCAAAATAACTGGTATTTTTTGAGGACCCTGTATATGGTCACGGCTCTCATTGACAGGAGGAGTTAGTTGGGCTGTTTCTTCTCTACTCATTATTTCTATTTCACTCCATCTTCTTATTGTTATCCTCTTATGGTTCAGATAGATTCCAAGGCCTTCAAAACCCCATCAGCTCCTGGATTGACTCCAATTGGTGAAACATAACTATATCTAATAATTCCATCTTTATCTAATAGGAAGAGAGCTCTTTCTGCAATACCATCTTTTTTGCGATATACTCCATACTTTTTTGCTACTTCACCTTTTGGTTCGAAATCCGCAAGCAATGGAATTTTAAGATTCTTTTCCTTGGAAAAAGCAAGATGACACCAAACACCATCTACTGAGATTCCCATAACCTCTGCATTTAAGCGTTGAAATTCAGGTAAAAGTTCATTAAATAAAGTCATTTCATCCCCACATACTGGTGAAAAGTCTGCAGGATAAAACACAAGAATCACAGGATTACCACGATATTGATTCAACGATATTGATTGATTTGGCGTAGTACGTAGAGTAAAATCAGGTGCGGTAATACCAGGTTGTAATACTGTTGTCTGGGATTGTTGTTGAGACTGTGTATCGGACATATCATTAGATAGAGATCATAGAATATATGAATTATATCTAGGTACAAGCTAAACAATGATAGCATAATAGAAATAATTTCTAATAATATTAATTGATAATTTATAATAAGTGTCAAAAGATAGTAGAACCAGAATAAAATGTTTCTAATAATTATTTATAGACAATTAATTAACAACTATATTGTCCTCCTTATAGTTAATTTTTTTGATGTTACTATCTAAACCTCTACAAATTGAACAAATTCATTGGAAGTTATTTGGACAGTTTTCAATTTTAAGTATGGATAACTAGATAACGTTCTTTCCATCCATAACATCAGAAAATGAATAGTTAATTACTTTGTTTACTTAAATATGAACAACCTGTAATTTAAGAGCTTGTACATAAGGAGAATATGATGACCACACTATATGATGATAAAAAATTATTGCTTCAGCCGAGAACAAGGCAGTTGTAGATGTTTTATTTCTTTCAAATCAAATTTTCATAACATGAATGGAATACTTCTAGCTAAAGTTTTTACTGCTTAACTTAACA
>JANWKP010000213.1 GCA_025451315.1 Nitrososphaerales archaeon
AATATTTGTTCTGTTTAAAAAAATAAATAATACCATAATAAAAAAAATAAAACATAATTTATGATATTCCTTCCGATGTTTTATCTGTATATAAAAGTACTATCATGTAATAGCACTTGTGCAGTTGAATCTATTTTCTTTCTTGTCTGCGTTTATTTCTGGTCTGGAAGAAAAGAAACTAGAAATTTTATTAGCAATTAGGTCACAATCTTCTTCTAAAGCAAAGTGACCTGTATCCAGAATATATGTCTCTATATCTTTGAGATCTCTTTTGTATGGATGTGCTCCTGATTCTGGGAAGATATAGTCGTTTTTCCCCCATACAATTAAGGTAGGAGGTTGATACTTTCTAAAATTTTCTTGCCATTGCGAATATAATGACGGATTTGTTTTATAATCATAAAGCATTGCGAGTTGAATTGCAGCATTTCCAGGACGATTTAAGCTAGCCTGATCAATGACCCAATTGTCAGGACTGATTAATTGAGAATTTCTTGTTCCATTTGTATATTGCCACTTTGTTGCTTCTTCTGTCACCAAATAATGAAGTTTCTTTTCATTTTCAAGAGTTTTATTATTCCACCAGTCTTTTATGGAATTCCAAAATTCTCCTAGACCTTCATCATAGGCATTTCCATTTTGTATAATAAATGCTTGCACTTTTTCTGGCTGCATTGAAAATAGTCTAAATCCAATTGGCGCACCATAATCCATCATATAAAGACTATATTTTTCTAATCCAATTGTTTCTGTAAACTTGTAGATAATATTCGTCATATTTTCAAATGTATAATCAAATTCATCAACCGATGGCATCGAGCTGTTTCCATATCCAGGATAGTCTGGTGCTACAAGATGGAACTCATCAGACAGCTTTTGTATTAAGTTGCGAAACATGTGTGATGATGTTGGAAAGCCATGCAACAACAAAATTGTTGGGGAATTCTTTGGACCTGCTTCTCTATAAAAAATATCAAGACCATTTATCTTGACAGTTTTGTATTCCATCCTATATTCGGTTTGGTATTTATTCATAGCTATATTATATTAGAAAAAACATATAGGTATGCTGGAAATATCCTTTTAAAAGTTTGTCCAATATGGACGAGATTGTAGGCACACACAAATCATCATAAATAGTAATAATGTCCAATTTGGAAATAAATATTATCTTGTTATTTGCAGAGAAATTATGCTTGATACAGTAGATAAAATTATCCTAGCTCAACTAGGAAAAAATGCTAGGCTATCATCACAAGATCTACGAAAAATCCTCCAAGATGCAGGACATACTATTACAGATAGAGGAGTAAGACATAGAATACAAAAATTAGAAAAAAATAATATAGTATTAGGGTATTCAGCAATTCTAAATCCAAACATAATCTCTGAAAAAATTAATCGTATTGTTCTACTAAAATTCAAGTATGGAAAATCATCACAGGAAAAAATCAAACAATTAATTGACTATGTGAACCAATCATCATTTTGTTTATATTCTAACAGATTAAGTGGCGATTATGATTGGATTTGTAATTTTATATTTGATTCAGTTGAACAATATGAATTGGAAACTGATAATTTTGTAAATAGATTTTCTTCATTGATTTCAGATTTTAGATCATATGAATCTAAAATGATTAAATCTGCACCATATTCAGTTTATGATGATGAAGGAATTAAAAATAAAAAAGAAAAAGCATTTCTAATCCTAAGTTCTGTTAGGAAGTACAATACTCTTAATGAAAGATTACAGGCAATTGTAGAAAGTTTGGTAAAATACTTTGATGCAGCATTTGCCAGAGTGTGGTTTGTTGATAATAAGCAAAAAAATTTGATTTTAAAATTTTCTGCAGGAATGTATACTGGAATAAAAGGGGAATTTTCAAAAGTATCAATTAATTCATTAAAAATTGGTCCTGCAGTAAAAACAAAAAAAGCGGTTGTTACAAATGATGTTGTAAATGATCCTAGAATAAAACATCCTGATTGGGCAAAAAGAGAAAATCTAAAGTCTTTTGCCGCATATCCATTGATTTACAAAGGAAAATCAGTTGCAGTTTTGGCAATGTTTAGTAAAAAAAAGTTAACTTATATTGATTTTGAGGTTTTAGGTATATTTTGTGACCAACTGTCAAAAGAATTGGCAGGTTTTTTTGAGGCAAAAGACTTTTTATTTGAATAAAAATTTTTAAATATATAGTTTTTGAGAAAAACCATATGTAGAAATATTATTTGTTAAGGAAATAGTATTTTTTGTAAACTTGTTAAACCATATCTCCTATATAGTTATCATCTTATTTTTTCAACTTTTATCTGTCAATGATTTAATTAAAATCTATATGTAATGCATTAATAATTTTTAGAAACTGAAAAGGAATGAAGTAATTAAATAAATCGGAATAATATCATATAGTTGATTTAACATACAATTGTTAAAGCTCTGACAATAGGAAAAAATGACGAATTAATTTTATAGGACCAAAATTTATGTCAAATTTTTTTCACATCCCACTGAGATAGATACAAAAATGTAGCTAATCCATTGCATATTGGTAGGTCATGTTTAATTGTTTTAATTTGTTAATTTAATCACCATATTTAATATTTTTATTTTAAATCTCTTACATCTCATCTTCTTTTTTTCTAAATAAGAACCATTCTTTGGAATCTTTGGAATCTTCTTTTTGTAGACCTGCTCCTAAACCTGATAGAATACCAGTAACAAGTGGATTTTTTTTATATAAAGAAGATAAACCAAGTAAAGCACCAATAGCTCCATGATGGACTCTTCTATTGAATAAATATACTTTAGATGGATTTTCTTGAGCATTCCAATAAGAAGTCAACATATCGGCAACTGCAGATCCTACCTTAAATGATTCGTTATGATTATCATTATTATTTTCTCCTATCTCATTTTGTAGTTTAGATTCATAACTTTTTATTTTATCATATATTGATTCTTTTTCTTGTAAATTTTGTCTTACTGTGCTTATTGCATCTTTATCCATTACTCCTTCAGCTATTTTTAATGTTTTTTATAAGAGGATATTTCGTTATTTTTTATCAGTGCATCTTCTTTTATATTTAGTATCTCAGATTCTTCAGATGTCATTATAGTGTTATTAATATTATTATTGTCATTGATTGCCTTGTATAATATTTTTGTTATTATGTCTGTATCTTTAGCCTTAGTAACGTTATCTTTTTTCATTTTATCTCTTGCTTCGTTAATTAATGAATGCAAAGAAATAATATCTGCTTTTGAATCTGTTGGTTTTTTACCATAAGAAGAGATTAGATCCATCAATCTTCTTTGTTGTTCTTTTTCCTCTTTTAGATGCTGTTGTAATAGATTTTTCGAATCGTTTATAGGAGTTTCCAGTATTCGTCTTTCTAATCGTTTTATTACAGCATTTTCAATTGATAAAAGTTCATTTAAATGATCTATAAATTTATTATTTTCGTCATTATTCTTAGACGAATCCATATAACAATATTGAAAACATTAAACTTAAAGCTTTTTTGATACAAGTAGACAATTATCTAAAACATCTTCTCTAAATAATTAATATTACAAATACAAAAAATGATTTTTTAAATCCATTAAAAAAGATCTTCAAAAATCCCCTTTTTAGGTCAAATTTGTTTCACATCCCACTGGAATAATTACAAAAACGTAGTTAATCTCATGAGTTTTAATAATACAAGATTTTAGTATTAATCCTTTTGATATAACTGGCTTTATTTTTGATTATGTAATTTATAATTAAATTCAAAAATGCTGACAAGTTATTTAAGAATAATCAATTGAATTTAATAATTGTAAAAAGATTATATTTTATTAATTTAGAAACTAAAATCATACAATAAAGTTTAATTGGAATTCTGTGTCTGCAATTTTTTCTGCAACTCATATTGCCAGTCAAACATTGAAATGCTATCAGTCAATTTGGTAGAATTTTCTTTAACTATTATATGTCCCATATTTCCATGTTCTTCTTGAAATCCATGACTATGGAACATGTAGTTGCCAGGATATCTCCATTTTGCTTCTACAATTGTTGCATCACCAGGAGCTACTGCAATTGACTGAGCTTGATAAGGTTCATTGGAAAGTAGTCCTGACGGATATACATCAAAAATTGAGCTATGTAAATGGATAGAGACAGGTATAGTAATTCCCTCATTAACAATATAGAGTCTGAGTGTATCCCCTTGGTTTATCTCAAGAGGATGATTCATATATTGATAAGCATATCCATTTATAGGATAATAATCAGCGAGGAATTTAGTAACATTTTTTTCATTAGTACTAAATTCACTTGAAACCATGTAATACTCTTTAGCAGGTTTTAATGGCTTATCTTTAGGATCTATAATTAAAGCTCCATACATTCCCATTCTAATGTGTTCGGAAACTGGGGGGACATGACAATGATACATTAATGCACCGGCAGGTTCTGCAGTTAAATTATATGTATAAGATTTTCCTGGCATTATAAAAGGCGATGCACCATCATTTTTATCATCATGTATTCCATGAAAGTGCATAGTGTGTGGATACAATCCTTTATTTACAAATAAAATGCTCACGTTTTCTCGTTCGGTAAATCTCAAAGGAGGTCCAGGTACTGTGCCATTAAAAGCCCAGGTTTTAATTTTCTTTCCTGGTGCTATTTCTATTTCAGTATCTTCCAAAACTATTTTTATTTTCTTGGTAGGATTAAATACTTTATCTGTTATATTATTACTGCTGACATTATTTTGGTTTTCAGCAAAAATTTCTTGTTGTTGTAATGCTACTATCTGACACATTGTTAATAATAAAAAGATAGAAACTAGAGAATAAAGTATACAATTATGAGATGGTGATGCTTTCAATAATATGAATATTATTCAATACTATACTATTTATTAACTATATCTCTTTATATAGTAGGTTCATCAGTAATTTTAATTCTTAATAAAATAATAATAATAATAATAATTTAACCGTATCAATATAGTTTAAAGTAATAGCAAAATTCAAAATGTCAAATCTTCTTTGTTTTAGAAGGACCAAAAAATAGGTCAAATTTGTTCACATCCCACTGATACCATTTACATTAATTCCAAAAGAAATGCCCTGACCTTCTACAAGAAGGGTACGTTTTGTACCTGATTTACTTCTGTCGGTTGGGTTTGGTCCTGTACTTTTTTCCCCCAAGCGGTGCTTTTGTTATTACACCATCCATTGATTGCCATTTCCAGTTGATACCAACTTTTTTATCATATTATTTTTAGACCATCAATCTACATACGTTTGAATACTCCATCTTGTCTCTATTCCTGATATCTGTCATGTACAGTACTGGATGCACCAAGACTTCGTGGTAGTGCTTCCACTGACATCCAGTACGTGCTATGTAGAAGATAGCATTCATTGCCTTTCTATCATCTATTCTTGGACGACGACCTGTCTTCTTCTTTCTTTTAGGTTTATGTACAAGAAGAGGAAAAATTTGATTCCATAATTCATCTGGTATTTCATAAGATGAATCGATTCCAGAAATTTCAGATATCAAACTGATCTCGTGATATATAGTGTAGAGACACTTAGCTTTGTCGAGTAAATCTATTGTACCATAAAGTTAAATACTATAAACTACTTTTTGGATAGGCACTTATCATAACACCAAATATTATTGATTTTAGCATATAATAGGGAATTAGAGTCCGAAACATGCGCTTAACATTTGACAATCCTATTCATTAATCTCTATAGAGACTAAACAAAATGTGTAAAGTTTTTGAAAATATTACTTTTCAATTGTTAAATTTTTTTAACAAGAACTTTATATTTATCCATTTATAAGAATAACGTTAGTGATATCAGAAAATCTAAACCAATTCATATTCTTACTCATTGGATTTACCATTAGTTGCATTTCTGTTGAAATAGCATTGCATTTTACAGTATATAGACCTTATGTAGTCACAATAAAATCAAGTATACTCCAGGATATGTAAATTGGTCACTAAAACAAGAATAGAAGAGAACGGAATTAGATCATCATCTAACATAGAGATTATTCAAAATCCTAGAGAATCAATAAAGCTATCCTATGATCTCATAAAAACGGCAGAGAAAGAAGTACTAAGAATATTTCACTCAATACACGCATTTCGACGTCAAGTACGTATGGGTATAATGCATCTATTTAAGGAAGTAGTAGAAAATGATATAATAGTTCGAGTATTAATTCATGCTGATGAAAAACAATTTAGAGAGACAGTAAATGAAGTAAAGTTGGTATTTCCTGAGATAGAGCTCAGGGCTATTGAAATGAACTTGGATACTAGCATTGGAATTGTAGTAGTTGATAGAAAAGAATCTCTAATTATATAAACAAAAGATGATACAAAGGATAATTCTTATGATGCATCAGGATTGGCTGCATACTCCAATAGCAAGCATATTGCTACATCATACGCTTCTATATTTGAAAGTCTTTGGATACAAGCAGAATTGTATGAGCAACTTAAAGAAGCAAACAAACAGCTAAAAGTTCATGGGAAATTGCAAAAATTTAGCAAATCGATAGCCATAGTTGGGGATGATACTTATCTGGTAAATTTATTAAGTCAGACATTAAAAATGAATGGCTATGATGTTTGTTCTTTTACTGATCCGCTATTAGGATATGAGTACATCAAGGAAAATTTGAGTAAATACTCATTACTAATTACCGATTATGGAATGTCACTAATGAATGGATTATTGTTGGCTACGAAACTTTTAGAAATAAATCCTCAAATGAATGTAATTTTAATGAGCGCCTTTGACCTTGATTGTAATTATAAATTTAACATTCTAAAGAAACCTATATCGATATATAAATTGATTAAAGTTGTTAATGAAAGTATATCAACCTCTATTTTGAATGATGACAAACTATAAACGTACGCTATAAATAAAAATTATCATTGGATTAACAATAATTATTTTCGTTATTTACTACAACAAATATCATGGAATATTAAATCTATTCGATTAAAAATAACTGGTACAACTTTTATCAAAGGGTTCAAATCCCATTGGCGCCATTCTATTTAAGGTTTACTATCTTATTAATTGACAATAGGGAATAATTTTTACCGTTTTAACCACTACACTATAAAGTTAATGAATATAATTTATTTTATGTCTATAATTGGATACAATTATTTGTTTCAATATATAATTATATAACACTAAATAATAATGATCTTGGATTAAAGGCAAATTTTATCTTAACTTAACAGAGCTAAGAAAATATATTTGGTTTCAGATCCAAAGTATTCTGAAATCAATATTTATATATTTTTATTGTATCATATTCAATAGATGTTTATTTAATTGGGAAAAATACAAACAACTATTAAAAAAATATCTTCCGTCATTTTATCAATAATATTAATAGGATTGATTCCTCTAATGATTTCTTATTTTTTAAGTCCACAAATAGAATATAGTTATCAATACGATAAATCAATTAGAATAGATTTTAGCCAAACCTTTGCAATCCTTTCAAATCCTACAGGTATAGCGACTGATAACGCAGGATATATTTATGTTGTAGATGATGAAGATGATAAAGTAAAAAAGTTTACGACGAATGGTACATTTGTTAAAGAATGGGACATTCAAAGAACAAAAGCTTCAGAATCATAAGTTTGTTCAAAAATATATATTTATAACATTAACAAAATGTTTTATTTAATTCAATTTACTTTGAGTAATTTAATCTACAGAATAATCGAAAGGGACCACATTTGAGGTAAAATTTGTTTCACATCCTACTGAAATAGATACAAAAATGGGCCCTGTTAAGTTAAGCAAAAATCAGGAAGTAAATTAAAAAAATTCTATTAAAACTGAGCATAGAACATAATAGAAAAGTAGAACGTATGACTACTTTATCTTAAGTTAACAGAGCCCAAAAAAGGAGCTAGTGACTAGTGAGAGAAAGTGAAAATTATTTTTTGTAGGCCGTATTTAAAAATTCAATATCAGAGATAGGTTTAGGTAATTTTTTCATATACATATTATAGAGGAATTTCATTTTTTACAATAGTGATTTCAAAATTTGATATGGATACTTTTTATGTGATTTTTCAAGATTCTATGAATCTACTATTTGCTTAGGTTCTTTTGGTAATCTATTCTATTGTTTTTAATTAATAACTTAAATATATTTATTCTAGGCTTATTAATAATAAACAATGAAGTATCCATTAAGTATTGGAATATTGATTGTGTCGCTGTTTATGATGACATTAATTATTATGGTAAATGCACAGATGGAAACTAATATGACCAATATGACAAGTCCAATAACTCTAAGCAATAAGGAACTTTCATTAATTATAGGTGAATTAATTGTAGAATCGAAAACTCAGAGCGAAGGACTGAAAATATCAAATATTGATAAACAAGAATTTGAAATATCTTGGTCAGGTAATGCAACATTACAAATAGATATTCCTGTATGGGACTCTGGAACAGTATGGACTACTTTAAAGGATGATGGCTATTGGTATGGTAAAGGTTATGGTATGCTAATAGCATTAGACAATAGTATAGCAAAATATACTTTTAGCACTATTGGAAAAATGGATAATGACGGAAAGATTAGAAACTTAGGATCTGTTACTTTTGATACAAACGATACAGGAGCATTATCTCTATTAAAAAACACAATTGGAGTATTAGCAGATGAAATAGATCAGCAAGGAAATGCAATAACCAAGATATGGAAATTAGAGAGATAACTCCTTTTTTTATTGTTTTTATAGCCTTTTTTAGAAGTGGCATTTTGAACTAGTAATATTCTTTATAAAAAATTAAATTATTTAAATGGGGACCAAAAATTAGGTCAAATTTGTTTCACATCCCACTGGCCCCATTACAAACCTGTGACTTTATTGTGCATAGATAATTCTACGTATATCAGTTCTAGCTTCAAAAAAAGATTTTAAAAAAAGAAGAAAATTATTGTATAAATTTTTATTTTTTTTATTTGCTGAATGTCTATCAATAGAATTCTTTAATTCTGTGATTGCTGGACCTCCACCAGAAATAATATGATTTAGGAGAACATTGTTGATATTATTCATGAATCAATTGGAATTTAATCGTTGTATATTTATATATTATATTAAATAATATTGATAAAAATAAACTATTAAAATTTAAATCTTTTATTTTAGTCAAATTTGTATCACATCCTATTGTGAAAGATACAAAAATGTAGCTAATACATTGATTTAGAAAATAACAAAATCCTTAATTATTAAATCTCATTAATAATATACTTGATACAACAACAAAAACAATCATTAGAATATTTCCATAATTCAA
>JANWKP010000214.1 GCA_025451315.1 Nitrososphaerales archaeon
ATATGATCTCATCTTTATCACCGCAACAATAATTTCTTTGATATCCTTCCCCTGTATGATACTATTGAAAAGAAGAACGAATCAAATTACTCTAAAAGAGCATGAACTATAAATTCTCCAATTGTCACACTCTCACATAGTACAGCTGGATATCTAACAAGAAAAATCGTAATTGAGGGCAATATTCCCCTTTTTTAGTAATAGAAATCCTGTACTACATGTTTTACATAAATCAAGAATTAATGACTAAGTTTCATTATTCCGAGCATTGTACCTAATACAAACCCCCATATCAAAATAGTTCAACGAATATGTTTATCGGAATCCCATTAGCTCGCATACCAATTCTGATTCTACCAGTCTCATATGATATATCACCTATGCTATCCTTTAATCCTCGCGACGCAAAATGCAAATGATTGCTCCGCAGGTTTATTTTATAGGTTCCGTCATTTTCATTTTGAAGTCCAGACAAAAATATTAAGTGGCCTTCATTTCTCAATTCATCAAGTTCCCTACAGATAGGCTTGATAATATTCCAAGCTTCTTCTTCCAATAGTTCTTTGGTCAATTCTTGTCAATAATCTGGACCGACTATTATTGGTTAAGATCTTGTTAAACTAGATCTCATTACAAAGATTAAAATGACTATGGCTAGTATCATGATCCTAATTTACTCATTTTCAACTAATACTGTAAATAGTAATTTGATCAAACCGGATTTAATGTTTTAGAGGAGCCAACATAACAAGGAAGATCGTTAGTTGATATTCAGATACCCGAAAAAGACATCGAGATTTTTTGGAAACGCAAATCCTTTTTCAAAAAATCGTTTAGTGTTAGAATTAGATCATTTGGAAACTAGAACTTCATCCCCTTTTAGCTCAGTCCCTAATTCATAGGCATTAGTCACATCTTTTACAAAGAGAACGCCGTATGGTTCGTCTTGCTTATCAAAACTATGCGTTATTTCCTCAATGATTTGGTTAACAATTGAGTCCGAAACTATAGATATCACAAGCACACGTCCTATAAATTTAGGTACTGTGGTCCTACCAGTTTGATAGGAATGAATAATTTCGGAGGTAGAACGTGGAGTTCTACCGGTTCCCTGGATATCAAAAAAGGTAATACCCAACTTATGCTTTTGTAGAATATCAGTTACTTTGGAAAGATCGTTCGGTCTAATATAAACATTGATTTCTTTCATGAAAATAAATACATAATCCCTAAATTAAACTTTACTAATTATATTTACATATATTAATAATCATGGCTCAAGAGAGGCTACCTTTATCATCATCTTCTACGTACTTCAGCTGGTAACAAATTGAGCAGAGCATATGATCGAAATTCAATAAAACAGACCAGTAACTAAAAAGGCGTATTATTTGTTTTTATCTTAGTTTAACTTTAGAAAACAGGAATGGATCTAATTTTCTGGCTTTAGTTAGACAAATCTGTGCATTTTCCAAATTACCTTGCATCTCTAGGCATCTTCCTTTGTTATACCAAGCCTTGGAATAATTTTTATCAATAGAAATAGATTTATCAAAACAATTAATGGCTTCATCCATTCTTTTCTTTTTGATTAGAGTTAAACCCATATTATGCCACGTTATCGAATTTTTTGGATTAATTTCCAATGCCTTAGAATACATTTTTAAAGATTCATCCAATATACCCATCTTGTCAAATACGAGGGCCTTATCACCGTAAGCAGAATCAAACGCGGGATTTATCCTTATCACCCTATCAAAAATATCTAGAGCCTTTTCAAAATTATTCCTACTGGCCTCTTTTTCCCCACACTTTACCAGTTCTTCAAGACTGATGGTTTGATCTGTAATCGAATTTTCGTTACCAAAATTTTTGTATCTATTCTTAAAATAGCTTACATTTATTTTAAACAACTACATACCCCCAATTTGTCTAAAATATAAAAGCACAAACTGATATCCCTTTTCTCAACATGGGGAACTTTGAAATCCAATTCGTTTTGTAAATCTTGGATAAAATCATAAATTTCATTAACTGAAATACTATCGTTCCTATTCTTATGTTCAATAGTAGAAATGTATAAAGATATAAAGTAAGATAAAAAAGTCGCTTTACTCAATTCATCATAATGATCAAGTTTTTCATCTGATTTGAGATGACTTTGCATCACTTACTATCAAGCTTAATTAATATAAGGATTGTTCATAATCCCGTAAATTACGAATATAGGCGTAAGATGGATGCGTATAATACGATTAGGAAAGAAATTGTCAAATTAAAGGCTTTAAACCATAATAAATAATAACATAAAAGACGAACAAGTAGTAAGGATTGAAAATCAAGAATATTCCGGTTGATTTGATCGATGTGGCAGATGAAAATGTGCGTAAAAATTTTTCATTTGGCAAAGATTCGAGTGATAACTTGATGAAAGAACATTTGGCAAAATTTGAATTACTTCAACCGGTTGTGGTCCGATTTGATAATTTTACTAAAAGATATAAGTTACTTATCGGGAGGAGAAGATTTTTGGCCCTTCACAATAAGGGAGAGAAAGAAATTCCAGCAGTTATAACAAAATTGAAGGGTGCGGAAGCAGAAACAGCTTCTTTGTTTGAGAATTTAATAAGAAAAGATCTCGCCCCTTTAGAAAAGGCAAGAATGGTAAAAAAATTAGTAGAATCGACGAAGTCTGGAATTACGGGTGTATCTCGTCTATATGGATTACCGAAAAGCACAATTAGTGAATGGCTAAGCATTCTTACCCTTCCAAATCAGATTCAGAAAAAAATAGAAAATGGTGAAATCACGCTTTATGAAGGCATAAAAATAGCAAGACAGCCATCTGAAGTTCAAATAAAGTTGGCAGATATTGAGCCTGCTACATTGAAAGAAGAACTCATCCGATTAGGGATAAAAAGAGGCGCTCCCAAAGGACTACTAACAGTAAGATTAGTTTTTAATCCTTCTAAAGAAAAGGATAGAATCTTGTGGAATTCTTTAGAGCAAAAGGCAAAAGAGAATGGTCATGAGGTAAATGATTTTGTAAAAGAGATAATCCTAAACCATCTAAAAAAAAAGTAGATGGTTATCGGATTACCAACACAGGGCATTTGGAATGACTTATTATCCCTGATGCAACACTTCCAACTAACATTTGTTTAAATTTGGATAATCCTCTAGAACCCATAATAACTAGATCAATATTATTTTTTTCTATAAATTGAACGATTGTTTCTACTTTAGAATTTTTTTCATCATCTAAAATAGCAATGGTACTCTTGATACCCTCTGTTGTGGTTCTCTCTTGAATTGGTTTTATCCATTTTTCAGCGTCCTGCGTTCTTGCCCTTTTATATCCATCAATCAAATTAGTATCACCGTATCGTGCTCTTAAACCTATAACTCCGCCTTGCTTAATATGATCAAGGATGTGTAAGAATGTAAGAGGTGCCCCTTCTAATTTACACAAGTAAATTGCATATTCTGCTGCTTTTGAAGAAGCTGTTGAGCCATCGAAAGCTAGTAAAATATTCTTAAATAGCATCTAAAAATCAGAGAGGAACCATTTTGTCAATGACCCTAGAATAACTTACCTGTCCATCTTTTTCAAGAATGATGAGATCCACCGTATATTGAAGACCGTTTAACAAGAATGTAACCTGAATATCCCATCCATCTTTTGGTTTAGACGTCTCGTCCAATTGTTCGCTATGGGCTACAATTTGATCCTCAGAATATGGAAATACTTCACGTATTCTAAAATTTTCAACATTTGGTCCAAAGAGGGCGTTTATAGTATTCTTTGAAGCATTTTCAATTTCAACTTTAGATGTTACAGTTGGCATTAAGAAATTAATAATTAATAACTATAAAAAAGTATTGCAAAAAAGAGGAATTTACACATTTGTTCCAAAAAACGAATACGTAATCTACTTTTATATTTTCAGAACAAATTACAAATTTTTGTAAAATACATTTTTGATGTTACCATATATAAACTCCAAGAATTATAACAAGGTATGTCCTATGCTAAATTAATCCCTGATGATACACAGCGAACAAGTGGCAAAGAAATAAGGAGTTATAACATTCATGCCGCTCGGCTGATAAAATCACTAATTGAAAGCTGCTATGGTCCTCTAGGAAATGAAAAGATCTATATTGACATAATTGGTGAATCGACATGTACAAAAGATGGTGCCACATTCCTCCGTAAGATTGATGTTCAACACCCCGCAGCTAAGGTGATAATTGATGCCACTAATACGGTAGATAATGAAGTAGGGGATGGAACACTAACAACTGCCATAATTGCGGCTACTCTTTTAGAAAAGGCACAAGATATGTTGGCGATGGACATATCTCCAGCTACTATTGTTAACGGATATGATAAAGGGCTCAAATATTCCCTAGAGACCTTGCATAATATCGCACGAAAAGTAAGTAGCAAGGATAGGACAATCATTGAGAAACTCGCACGTACGTGTTTAGGAACAAAAGTCAGGCTTTCCTCTGATTCACAATCCGAATTAAATAATATTTTAGAAATTACCGTTAATGCGATCAATGCCGTATATTCTAATAATAACTATCTTTTAGAGGCGGATGACATAAAAATTGAGGAAAAAATTGGTAATTTAGCAGAGAGTATTCTGATTGATGGGGTACTGATTGATAAAACAATAGACAGTGAACTCATGCCTAAGTTTGTCAAGAATGCACAAATCCTTTTACTAGACGAAGACCTGCAGACAATATCGACAAAAACAGAATCTCAATTATCGATCAGTAGTCCAGAACACATGTATCTATTTAGGATGGAAGAAAACAACATCACAAGAAACAAAATACAAAAAATAATCGATAGTGGTGTGAACGTAGTATTAAACCGTAAAGGGATAGACTTGGTAGCACAGGATCTTTTGGCCAAGTTTGGAATAATATCAGTCAAAAGAGTAAAAGAGAACGATCTTCATTGGCTAGAGAAAGCTACAGGTGGAAAACTGATAAAGGATTTGGATGTTAAAAACATACAAAGTAATGTAGGATATGCCAAAAATGTATACGAGAAGAAAATAGGGAGTGATAAGATGATATTTGTAGAAGGATGTACTAATCCTAAAACAGTTTCAATTTTAATCAGAGCAAATTCAAAAATGATGCTAGATGAATATCATCGTGCAATTCAAAGTACTATAACCAGTATGAGTAGATTCGTCCAACATCCATCCATTGTCATTGGAGGCGGGTCTTGTGAAGCATTAATGGCACAACAAGTAAGAAGAAGAGCAAACATGATTGAAGGAACTGAGCAAATAGTTTTACTTAAATTCTCCGAAGCATTAGAAGAAATTCCATTAATTCTTGCAAAAAATTCAGGGTTGAATTTGATGGATGCTTTTATTCAACTTAGACTAAATCTATCTCAGAATTTTGATAGTAAAAAAGTTAAATGGTTTGGACTTAATTCAGAGGAAAGAAAAATATCTCAACTGAATTGGGATGTAATCGAACCTACAATTGTAAAGGAGCAAGTGCTTAATACGGCCGTAGAAGTAAGCCGTCTTTTGATAAACATAGATGACATCATTATCAAAAAACCACTAATGAACACTCATACCCATGAGGACGGGACAGAGCACTCGCATGCTGGTGGAGACAAAAAACATGATCATTACTTTGATAGGTTGGGAAAACAACAAAGGCCCCAACACCACTATTACTAAATTTTTTCTTAATCAGAGAGATCCAAAAAGGTGGAACATGTTGAAGTTTAGGACTCAAACATCAATGGTAGATCTCTGAAATTTTTTTCAGCATTAGACATCAATTTTTAGAAAATAAACAGGATATGATGTATTGCTGTTTAGTTTTTACTCATCAATATTGGCTTTACCAATCTTATAGTATGGGAAATAACGTGATCTGTACCAATTTTTATTTCGATTTCAATTTTTTTCATAAACTCTACTACTCCCATCATGACCATTCCTTCACTTAGTATCTTAGATATATTTGTCCTGATCTCATCTGTATCTGTACCCAAATATAATTGATTTAATATACATCCGCAATAAAACCACATCGATTCATATAGATTGATTCTTAATTGTCTTTTAATTTTTGTTTCAATAACCCTGAATGTATTAAAAAATATAGTCTCATCGATTTCATCTCTCAAAAAAATATTTTGATGGATGATTTGATGTGAAGAAAAGCAACGTACTCTGATTAGAAGCATTACTTTCTTTTAGGTATCTTGGCTTTAGGACCATCTCCAAAATCGTATGTATTTCCCTTACCACGATAAAATTTGGGTCGTACAGGCTTTCCTTCAGATTCACCCTTTTTGGTCAAAGATAACCCTGCCATTAATTCAACTATCAAACGATTTGCAAGCCCAGATGTGATACCTCCGTTATAGGAATTAACGTCACTAACATCATAGGTTGGTGAAACCTCAACAAGATCGAATGCAAATCTATCTGGATCAAATGAAGTTGATAATAATCTCATTAGCTTCATCCCCTCCCTTGAAGTGAGACCATTGGGCTCTGGTTCACCGGTTCCTGGTGCGTATGCAGGATCAAAAGTGTCAATATCCCAACTAACATAAACAGCATCAACATCATCGTTTGCCCTATCTGCAGCCTCTTTGGCAATCTGAGCAATACCTAGTTCCTCCACGTCAAGCATTGTAAACCACTGAAAATCCTGATCAGCCATCCATTTGTACAGATCTGGTCCTGGCCAATATCCTCTAGGGCCTATAAGCGTATAATTTTTTCCTTTAAGACATCCCAATTCCATGATTCGTCTAATGTGAGCTCCATGATCATATTTGAATCCACAAAGTCCTTGTGGTGCACAGTCAGCATGACAATCAATATGGATCATTCCTATGTTTTTATATTTTTTAGAAAGTGCCCGAACGTTTGCAAAGGTCACTGAATGATCTCCCCCCAAAATTATCGGTATAGCATCTATATCGAGAACTTCCTTAACTTTATTAGTCATCCGTCTATGAGACTCAATGACGTCCCCTGGAGAGATATTAACATCACCGTAGTCAACTGCTTTAAAGACTCCAAACGGGTCGACCCCAGTTTCAATGTTAAAATGTTCATAAGGTGGAGAAGGAACAGTAGATGCAGCTCGTATTGCTCTAGGGCCGTAACGAGTACCTGGTCTAATTGTAGTTCCAAAATCGAAAGGTTCTCCTACTATTGCTATATCAGGCTTTATCTTTTGCAATTCTTCATTTTTTTTGACATAAGGTAGTTTTAGAAAAGTAGGTATGCCAACAAAAATGGGTTCGTCATTTCCTTTATAAGAATCTCCATAAAATTCCATTCCCATATGATATCTAATTATTATATCTATGGATAATTAATAAATATTGTTAAGTAAACTACGTCTAAGAAAAAGTTCGACAACCGAAAATATTATGCTTAATTTTCAATATAATTACATTCGACGTAGGTTACGTCTTTTCTTCCCATAACATATTATGTATTAATCAGGGTGAAACAACCACACTTAATGAATAAAAAGTCAAATTAATTGTCCTATGGTATACAGATCAGTAAATTTCATTTTTTGAATCAAAGTTTCCGAAATTATTTATGAAAAAGGAATAAAGAAAAATAGCAGGCAATAAATTAATAATATTTATATATTTACTAATTAAATACCACTAACATTGGTTTTCATAGATGCTTATGGTATAGCAGTTCTCTCATTCATGGGACTGGTCCTGTCTGTGGGAGTATTAACTTCCATGATGGTAAAAAAAAGTAGCAAAAGATATATGGTTGCAGGAAAGAGCCTACCATTAATATTTGTAGGAACAATGCTTTCAGCTCAATCAATCGATGGTAACTCTTCCTTAGGTAACGTGGCACTTGTTTATCAATTTGGTTTTTGGGCTGGAGCTGCAATACCAATTGGATTGGCATCTTGTTTAATAATAACAGGAATTTTCTATGCGAAAAGGGTAAACAAAATGTCCATGCTCACCCTCCCAGATTTTTATTATAGAAGATACGGTGTCGGCGCAGAGGGGATGTCATCCGTACTTTTGTCTTTAAGTTTCATAATATTAGTTGCAGGAAATTTCGCAGCAGGTGGATTTATTCTATCGACAGTCTTGCATATTCCGCTATTCTGGGGTATGTTAATTGTTTCATTGGCGGTTTTGGTATATACGTTTGCGGGTGGGTTATTTTCTTCCGCGTACACAGATATTTTCCAAGTGTACTTAACTATCGGAGCATTCTGGGCTGCATTTCTGTATTTTGCCTTTGGATTTGGAGGAGTGGATTTTGGTACTATTCTGTCTGCCACGCCAGAGAGCTATTTGGATTTGTCCGGCCTAACTGATCCTAAAAATGGGGCTTTGCTAAACTGGTCTGCAATAATAGCATTGGGTCTTGGTGATGTAGTAGCACTTGATTTTATGGAAAGGGTATTTTCAGCAAGAGATGGCAAGACAGCTCGAAGAGGTGCATTCATGGCTGGATTATTAACAATTTCAATTATTGTACCTACGAGCATGATGGGAATAATCGCATTATACTTTATGCCCGACATAGAAGATCCCTACACGGTGTATCCTCTACTAGCTATCAACCTACTTCCGTTTCCAATAGGAGCTGCTTTACTAATGGGAGTTGTAGGTGCGTCCATGTCAACTGCTAACGGTGGTCTTCTTGCAATCTCAAGTGTCATAGCGAGAAACCTGATTCAAAGAGATATCATTAGATCATTGTTCAAAAAACCCGGAATAACAGATAAAAAGATGCTATTACTAACTCGATGTGTAACGATACCAGTAATGCTATCAGGCCTTCTACTCGGAGCAGCAATACCTCGTCCAGGAATTTACTTAATACTTGCATTTGATATAGTATTTGCAGGGTTATGGGCTCCACTTACATTAGGTCTGTTTTGGAAGAAGGCAAACTGGCCGGCTGCGATCGCATCAATTTTGGTAGGGTCTAGCCTAAGATTGATACTGTATTATGTTACCCCCCCAGAGTATGCAGGAATAGATACTTTTATACCACCCATTGTATCGTTTGTTCTTTTCATAATCGTAGCATTGCTTACTCAGAAGAAAGATCCAGGATTCAAGCGATCTGGAGTTGTGGACTATGTACCACCTGAGGAAGATGTTGTCAATGGTGAAGACCTGAAGAATTATGTACCTCCATCTAGCGAAAAATAATTCACCTTTTTATTTTTTTAACCTTTTTCAAAATAAGTTAATAAGCATATCAAAGTGAATAAAATTGATGCCTACGAAGGGTTATGCAACTATTGGGCTAAAACCATCTATACTAAACAAACTACAGAACTCCACGGATGAATATTACCCAGGAATGTTTCTTCCAAGCGCCTTAATAATAATGATGAATGAAATCAAACGTGGTCATTATTCGGTTGAAATGCATAATCTGAAAATAGATTTTTCAGGAGTTTACACCTCATTGACAATTAGGATGGATGTAAAAACATGGTTAAAAGAAAACTATGAAATTCATAAAGAGGAATATATGAGAAAATATAGATTAAAAAATTTTACACAATTTGCAGGAATTTTTATGATAAATGTATTTGAATCCAAAGCTAAAACTAATAAATTCATCATAAAATTGAAGGAAGCAGATTTTCTGTGGCTTGAAGAAGAATATGATAAACGCAAAGAAGATTACAAGAAGCAATTTGGAACAATTGATTTTGACAAGTTTGCCGATTTGTTCATTAAAGAATTATTCGAAAAGATAAATCAGGCCAAAAAAATTTTGACCATGGATTAATATTCAATAATCACGGAATATACGTGTAAAATAGTAGTAATTATTTCAACGGGTTTTTTCTTATTTCTCGAGCATATTTCAAAGTCTTTTGCTCACGTTCTTGTATATCACGTTCAATTTCTGGTTGAAATTTATTCTTCACTAACCAAGTTACAAGTCCGCATACCCCTATGATTATCCCAATGGTTAAAGTTTCGACTAGCATAGTTAATTCTTTTGTAATAAATCCAGCTAAATATATATATTTTGTAACAAACTTTCAATATTTCTTACTCTTTTTGTACATGTTCTACATATATTTTAATACTATCTATAAATATTATAAATACTGTCATTTAATGATATACTATTTTGAACAAATTGTATTGGAGCAAAAAATTTAAGACGGTCAAATAAATAAATGAAAGAGGTTTGCGGGTTCTTATCATTTCATTGACTTCTGAGAACACCCAATTACCAAAACAAATCAATGAGAAAATTAATGAATACCCGAGAATGAGTTATAGTGTGAAACTTACAAACGTAGAGATTTCTGATATCCTTCGTAAGATTTCATTTCTCCTGGAGTTGGATAATGACAACGATGATAACAAGACTAATTTAAATTTCAAAAATAGAGCATATATTAGAGCAGCTGATCAAATTGATAACCTTCCAATAAGTATTACATCTCTTTATGAGGAAAGAGGGATTAATGGATTAATACAAATTCCTTCTATTGGTAAAGCAATCTCCTCAAAAATAGAAGAATATATTAAAACAGGCAAGATTGAATATTATGAAACACTAAAATCAAAATACCCCATAAAGATAGATGATTTCGTAGGCTTAGAAGGAATAGGTCCGAAAACTTTGAGAGTAATAATTGACAAGTTACCCATAAG
>JANWKP010000215.1 GCA_025451315.1 Nitrososphaerales archaeon
ATTAACGCTGACAAAAATAAGATTATTCAAGTTATCTCTAACTTGTTAAACAATGCTATTAAGTTTACAGAAAGAGGTTTTATTACAGTTATTGTGAAAAGAAAAGAGAATGAAATTATTGTTAGTATTAAAGATACAGGGATAGGCATCAATCCTCAAATATTGCCCAAACTTTTTACAAAATTCACTATGGAACCCTCAAGAGGTGGTACAGGGTTAGGATTATTTATTTCAAAGAACATAATTGAGAAGCATGGTGGCAGGATATGGGCAACAAATAATAATGAACACGGTAAAGGATCAACATTTACCTTCAGTATACCAATTAGCTAATCAATAAATATTACATACCCGATAATTGTCAATTGAAACTTGTAGTGAAAAAATGCTCTGTACATCATTCAAAATTATATTAAGATAAAAAGTTTGATAGTCTAGTCAAGTGCTCCATATTTTCAAAATATAATAGTTTATCTCTTTATTATACTAGCAATTTTGGAATACAACAAACAACAAATCAACTATTCAAGAAATACAATATTTATAAATATAACTTTAAGCCAATTATTTTTTCACTTAAAGCGTGTGATATTTTTTATCCCAATAATAATTTTTGGATTGAATAGTATATAATAAGAATACATAATAGGATGATACCTACTAGAAATTTGAATAGTAAAAAGTTACGATTAAAAGTTAGATAGAGATAATATATAATATTTAATAACGCTATCTACAAGGAATAAATACAAAAATTATGAACTTAGAATTTAACTGTAACACTTTAGAGAAAGATACACTATATAGAATAATGACAAAATTTTTATTAGTATTTTCAACTTTATGCCAGTTATCAAGATTTAGGTGAGGAAAATGATCAGGAAAAATAATAATCAACTTTTTATACCAATTGCTTTTATAATTTTAATCTCTGTATTTTTTCCTACTTTTTTGGTTAACAATACGCCAGCTTTTGGTGAAGACGGTAATAATAGCATGCTACAAGACGCTAAACTTGCTTTAACAGATTATAATTTTATAGCTACAGGAGACTGGTATTGTAATGAAGAAACCAAGAAGACAATTAAAAATATTCTTGCAGTACATCCTGAGTTAATAATTACAACAGGTGACCAGGTAAAGGAATCTCCATCTGCACAATGTTGGATGGACATGTCGAAACCAATTCATGATAAATTGAAAATAGCCATAGGAAATCATGATGCTGAATTTGCGAATATATATAAACAGATTGTAGACTACCATCAACTGAAGAGTCCATATTATTCTCACGACTTGAAAAATGTTCACTTTATTAGCATGTCTACTGAACATCCTTATGAGAAAGGAAGCAAACAGTATGAGTTTATTAAGAATGATTTAGAAAAAACATCGAACAATCCAGAAATTGATTGGATAGTAGTTCATCAACATAAACCTCTATATTCAACAAAACAGGATAAACAAGAAGCAGAACAACTTAGAGATATATATGAACAACTTTTCCAAAAATCTGATGTTGACCTTGTAATCTCAAGTCACAACCAATATTATGAAAGAACATATCCTATCTTGTACAATGAAGATTATGAAAAATCCACTAATAAAAAAGCACAACCCCAGCCAATAATTACAGACCACTCACAATCAGAATATCCACCTACAGATGGAATAGTATTTCTGACGGTTGGCACTGCAGGAGATGAATTAGACCCGGTTAAAGAAATACATGACTTTTATGTTGTTCAGGCAAGTAAATTTGGCTTTTTAAATATTGAAATAGAGAATAAAGGCAAGACATTAGTTGGTACCTTTCATTCTAATGATGGAGATATAATAGACCATTTTAAACTAAATGAGACCTAAAATACTTCTATTCTCGTATAATATTTTTGAAAAATATATTTCAAATTTATTTAGACATAATGCTTTTTTGAAGGATTATATTGATAGACAAATTAGCCAATAAATTTAATGTTTAAACAGAGAATTTGTTAAATTGATAGATTATATAATTGGCGGTAATAAATAAAGCACAGTATATATTTATTATTCCTTCATCAATTTCTCTCGATTATGATTGTAATATGTATATTATTATTTGATTTTATTTTTTTATTATGATAAAACATTCTTGAATATTTCCAAATCATGAAGTAAGCAATGGTTCATAGTTTGTGTTCCTTATTCAAATACAAAGCATTAGAGGAGGAGAAGAATAGAGTATATAATAAGTAAAGAAGCTGAAATTGACTGCTCGAGTTGCAACAGTTCTATCAACCTTCAATACTCTAATCCTTTGTTGAATGGAACTATTAGTAGAGAATTATGCGTAAAATAATGTTATGATTTTTGCATAGTTGCTATTATTTAATTGACCAACACTCAGGTGACGCTAAAAATCCGTACTTAAAACAATATTCAGATGTTTGTGAAGACTCACCTGTTAGCAAATCATGAACTAATACAAAAAATAACATAGCGATAAAAAAGAAAGTAAAACCACTAAAGACCCATTTTAAAGTTTTTTTAATATAACTTTTAGTAGTTGTAGCACGTAACATTGTTAATTAATACTGAATCTTGTTCTATATATTTATTATAATACATAATTCGAAATGAAAGTTGCAGTAATATTTAACAACTTAGTCTGCAGGGACTACAAACTGCCATTCTAATGAATTAATAATATTGTTGTATTAAGTAAAAATATCAAGTTTCACTTCACATCGTTAGAATTCAATATAGAATGAGAGTACAAGTAGAATACGGGGAAGAAAGATTTCATGAAATGTTACAATAATTTAGAAATAATACAATTTATAATTTTTTCCCATCAAAACATCTAAAATATTTTTATTGTTTATTATTTAAAATATTACACAAACTAATCAATTTATTCATTTGAAGGCTTGTCTGATGAGTGTTTTTGCAGGATCTAATAGCCAAAAATCAACAATCTTTTATTCTACCTTCTCTTGTTATTATATACCAGAAGAAATCTGCTTGAGCAATTCATCATAGTGAATGGGTGTTAATTATGCAATTCTAACACCCATTTACAACCCCATAGGTTCATTAGAACCAAAAAATAATTTACTTTGTATTGATTTTAAAATATTGTCAGTTAAATAAATTACCGGTATCTAATTTTATAGTATTTGTTGGGACAGGCATTTCAAAGGTTACTATTATAGTTTTGTCATCAAATGAATCCAGCTTTTGTAATATATAATTTGTAATTCCTTCTAATACAAATTTATCTCCTTCTTTTCTACCACGTACCACGAACTTTAATTTATTATCTTCCATAACCGAGTACTATAAGAAAATAAGTAATTGCTTTTATAGTTTATGTTACAGAGCATGAAACTTAATTCAAGGTGATAACTGTAATAAAGTTAATAATTAATATTAAGATTTTTCTATCGAGCAGGCAAGGAATTAGGTTTGTCAAATTGTTTAATTACTCTCTTTTCACATTCACTACCCTCTGGTGGTCTTAGGTCTTCACCAGAAACACATGCATGATATCTATCTCCAACTTGTATTAAACCGATATCTGTCTTCCTGTCAAAGGTAAATGTTCTTTTTATGGTATCATCCTTACTTTTGTCAAGTTCTGCTTGAACATCTTCTATAACTTCAGATTGTATTTGACCTTTTATCATGGCACCAATTACTAACTTTTCAGTACCTTTTTTATCAGATAGAGGAGCAAGAATTTTTATTTTAACTTTATCAATGTTTGAGTCATTTACATTAGTTAGATGTGCTGCATAAACTGCTTGGCTTTTTGCATATACCTGTGAACCAGATTTAAACAATTCAATTTCTGTTGGTTTTGATATACTTAGCAAGTCTCCTTCATTACAATCAAATTTGGTCAAGGATTTGTAATCTTTTAAAACATCTCCAACTTGATATGCACATACAAAAAACTCATCGGGTGTATCTGCTTCAAATATATCATTTTTAACATCTGTTTTTAATTCTACGTCTACTTTCTTCTTAGTTTTGTCTATTGAGGATATAGGAATATCTTGTTTAAAGTCTTCACCGTTTATAAAAGCTGTAACCCATATGAATTTAGTATTTTTCATATCTACATTATTTAAATTAATTTGGGCGTTAACTACTAGTTGGTCTTTATCCTTTTCCTTTTTATCCTCATCATCTTTATCTTTTTTAGCAAAGGCTGATTCATAAGAAGAAGAAACATACATTATACTTACGGCTAAGGATAGTGCAATAAGAATATATAGATATTTAATGTAACTTTTTTATCATCATAATAAGTGACCTTCTATACAATATATTTAATATTTTCGTTTAAAGATTCTATAAATTCATACCTGAAAAAATTCTGAATTTATTTTGAAAATTGTTTATACATCTAATTCTGCTACTTTTTATCAGACTAAATAGATATCATTTTTTGTTAATAATTGTAGAATTTGTTGGTAGTTCTAATAAAGGTGGTATGAAATATTCAAAGTTGTTCTTAAATCCAATGTAGACACAACTAGGAGTTTTAGGAGGTTAGAAATTGCAAGCAACACTGCTAACCTGGACTCAAACAATGACAGAATTACTAAATATCATGCTACATTCAAATTATCATTTTATAAGTAATGCTAATAATAACATTAAAATTTTACTATTAACCTGAATTAAATACAGAAATTATATTCATAATATTATAAGTTGATTGTATTTATTTAACTTTCCTTGGGAGATGGGTATTAAATCCCATTGCACAAGTTATCTCCCAACGTTTGATTGACGGTATAGTTATTATTTATAAGTAGGATAATTTATTATAGCTTTTGATATTATATCCGATTTTATTATTATAGAAGAAAGATTAATAAAATAACCATATCGCTATTAAAATAAATAAATTGGTAACATTTTTCTAATTGATTTATCAATTAAAATGGCTATATTAAGTTAACGATCTAGATTTAGCTATGAACATTCTATTTCTAATCTAGTATGCAATTTCGATTTGAGAGAAATAGAATATCCACAATTGTAGTAATGTATTCTTTGTATTTGTACTTCCTTGGTTTGAGTTTAAGAAATACATCCAAGGCATTAGTCATCTTCAAGGACAATAAAAGAAGTCGTGTTTCTGTATGGAACTGGATTCAAAGGTTTGCAGACTATCCAATTTACAAACGTAAAAGAATATCTGAATTCATAATAGATGAAACTGTTATTCATATTGGTAGTCAACATTTCTGGTTATGGTTCTGTATTGAACCAATACATAGTTCTGTGCTTGGAATCTACATTTCAGAGGAGAGAAATATGTTTGTTGCTGAAAGATTCATTAGATCATTAGTGGAAAAGTATGGAAGACATCCTGTTTATACTGATGGTGGTACATGGTATTATGAAGCATGTAATGTCTTAAGATTGAAACACTATCTACATTCACCATTTCAGAAAAGTTTGATGGAAAGAGTCAACCAGTACTTCAAGGACAGAACCGAGAGTTTTGATGACTACTATCCATGTGTCAAAAATGAATGTAATCTATTTCATGTACATAACTGGATACAATTCTTTGTATCTATGTATAATGATATGATATCTAAGAAGAATTATTTTATTAAC
>JANWKP010000216.1 GCA_025451315.1 Nitrososphaerales archaeon
AATGAATTGAATGAAAGAGGTGAATATATCTTAAATTAACAGAGCCTATTTTTCTATTATTTCACAAATAGTTCTAAATTATAATTATGTAATCGCATAGTTCAAGATTTTTGAAGATATAATAATACATGCTCAAGTTATATAGAGAATTAAATTATCAAATACTAGAATTTTTATAATATATAAATGGAGTTATGGAATAAAAGACCCACACGATTTAATATCTTTCAACCAAATCTTCAATAAGGGTTTGAATCTAATTTTATTATAAGATTATTTATGTATGCTATCTTATTGATTATTCTTTTAATGTTATCTATAATTTTCTCTATCAAGTCTGTCCACTCTGCAGATGATGGATTCTTTGTTGTACCTGAAGATGAATTCTTCAATCCTGAAGATTATGATGGAAAGTCGTCATTATCTTCGGAATTAGGGAACTCTTCTGCGAAATTTAAAAGTGAAAATGAATCGAATAATACAAATCATAAAAAAATAACAAATTCAATAAATTTCACAGAATTTAATTTTGCACTTGCTGGAGATTGGGGTTGTACTAAAAATACAGCAAAAACTGTGGATATGATTCAAAAACATGACCCCTCAATAGTTTTTAGTCTTGGGGATACCTCTTATGGAAAGGATATAAACTGTTGGGTAGCTATAGTTAAACCTATATCGGATAGAATGAAGGCCGTAATTGGTAATCATGATGTTATGTCATCAAATCTTTTGAACCAACATCTACAACAATTTGGGTTAGACACACCGTATTATTCATTTGATTATAATAATATCCATTTTTTGATGATGGATTCGGAATCTTCGTATCTACCTGGCTCCGACCCTAATTTTTCTAATCTAGAAGATACGGAACAGTATAGATTTGTTGAAAATGATTTAACAGATGCATCCAACAATCCCTCCATAAAGTGGATCATTGTAATGAGTCATAGACAGTTTTATTCTTCACTTTGTGGTGACCATGACTCTTGTGAACCAATAAAAAAATATAGAGATGCTTATCATCCTCTATTTGAAAAGTATGGTGTAGACATTCTATTTAGCGGACATGCTCATAATTATCAAAGAACATATCCTTTATTTTATAATGATATTAATTCCTCACAACCTATTATCGAGGAGTATGGTAAAACTGACTATAGTTCTTCTAAAGGCATGTTTCAGATAATAGTTGGTACTGGAGGTGTAGATTTTGATGGTTTTTCTAACCAAGAACCATTTGTAGTATATCAAGAGGATTCTCATTATGGATTCTTAAACGTCGACGTAAGTGAACAAGGGAATGTTCTTTTAGGAAGATATTATTCTAACACTGGTGATGCAATAGATGAATTTAAAATTAGTAAATAATAAAATAATATTTATTAAATTTTAACAATTATTTTGTTATAGTTCCAAACCTAAATAGTAAGTAATTACAATTCTGAAATCTATGATTAATTTAGATTTGAATATCAACTTTTTTAACATAATTTACAGAGGGTAACAACAGCAAACAATTACTGCAAAAATCCTTTCATTTGTATGTGGTTTCTAGTTATTTAATATAATCGTACTCTATTACAATATTTATCAATGTCATCTAAGACAATAAACAATTCACATCAGGATATTGGAACAACTATTGCTTCTGAAAAATTTCTTAATACAATGGATGGTTTTTGGTTCGTTCTAAACCCTAATGTAATTATAAACTCTTTTGACTTTGTTACAGTAGATAATTTGTTTGCGAGTAAGACTATTGGAATTGTGAAAGAATTACAAGCAGTTCCTGAAGGTGATTGTAATATTTATTTTTCTAATCAACTTAACGTATCAACCATAAAAGAAGAATTTCCACATGAAAAAAAAATCACAATAAATAAAGAAAAAGAACTAATTTCTAAGCGATATTCAAAAGGTGTGGTATTGGCAAAGGTGGCAATAATGGCAAATACAGGTGCTAAAGGTCAAGAATATACAAAGAATGTTTCTATAAATTTTCCGGTTGGAATAGGTAAAACAGTTAGATTTGCTTCTGGAGAAGAGATTGTATTTGCGTTAGGCATCCCTCAAATGGAAAATCCCATTCCAGCAGGTATCATAGAAACAACTAATGGCCTTGAAATCCCTGTTACATTGGATATAACTTATTTGGCAGGAGCAGATACAGCCCATGTAAACGCATCTGGAATATCTGGAAACAAAAAAAGCTCTTATATTTTATTCTTGTTGCAATCGTCTTTTCAAACGCTCCAGAGAATGAATCAAAATGTTGCATTAATAATATTTAACACTAAAGAGGATGACTTATTATATATAGATGAAAAAGAAAAACATATTAAAAAAAGAACCGAAAGATTATTTGATGTACTCGATTTAGACATAGAACCATTTGAATATGTAACTTATTTTTTACCAAGAGGAAAAGATGGTAAACCTAATTCAATTCATATACCAAAGAAATACAAAACATATTCTTATGAGTTAAAAGACGTTTATGATAGACTTGAACTATTATTTTCCGAGCCTTATGATTTACATCATGATTCTTCATCAATAATCAATTACATTTCTGAATCTTGGCCTCTAAAAAGTAGTATAGGAACAGATACAATTACCTGGTCAGATCTCATTGAATTTAAAGAATACCCTGAGGTAATAGTATCAAAAAAATCATCACTTTTGTTTTTTTTAGGTAGAATACAAAGATTTAGAAAATCTCCTATGTTTATTGATAAAAAGAAAACCAGTACATATCTTGGCAATGAAATTAAAAACATCAAAGCAGGTGATGTTTTTGTTATAGATGTGGCAACAATATCTTCTTTTGAAGAGCAGGCATTTGTTGTGGGGGATGTAATGAAAAGTATAGATGAAATGTATTCTTCAAGATACTATAATGTTAGAGATGATAAGAGCAATAAAACCAATACAGCGAGTATTAAAAACACTGTTAAAAATAATCAAAAGCTGCATTATATACTAGTCTTTATTGATGAAATTAATAGATTTATACCTAAATCTCAAAATAATAATATGAATTCAGTTTCCGACCAGATAATGAGAACAGTAGTTGCCGGAAGAACTAGAGGGACCATATTGTTTTCTGCACAGCAATTTAAAAGTGCTACAGATTATAGATTACAAGAAAATACTGATTTACATATTACAGCAAAGCTAGGACTATCTGAACTATCTACCAAGCCTTATTCAATGCTTGATGAAAGTACAAAAATGAATATCGTTAGACTAAATAAAGGAGAATTGGTTATGATACATTCGGCATTCCGACACCCTATAAAGATTGGATTTCCTAAGGCTACATTTAAAAAACCAAATTAATATCTTTTAAATAATTATTCATTATATTTATTGCTTTAAATTTATGTCTATAATATATATCAAAATATTCAATATTTGAAATTGTAATAGTAAGTAAACAAATTCTATTGTACTTTATTGAGATTTCTAGAGATTTCACCCAAATTTGTTGTAAATAAAATCTAAACTTTTTTATAGATTACCAATGTACCCGGTGTTCAAATTGAAGATTTATCATTGGATGTCAGTCAGTCCTGCACTAACTGCAATTGTATTCGGCACAAGCTAATTCTATTCTTTTATCTATTCGAACTGATAACATTCAACATCCAATAAATTTAATTTTCTATCTGGATTAGTTATAGATAAAGAATTATTTTTCTCAATAATGAACAGGATTCTTTTAACCAAGTAATCTTAAATTGTAGTGTTATCATTCTGATAACTACATACGCGTCTTTTTATTATGGAAATATCATACAATTATTTTCTAACTTTAATCTAATTGTAAGCGGTACAATTAATTAAGAAAATGAAATGAATTGAAAAAACTCGTACGAACTATTATAAACAAACAAAAATAGTGGGTTAAATCCATTTTTTGTACTTAGTTGATTATTAAAAATTTGCGTTTTTAGTAAGATTTTAAACAAATAATGTCAAATATATACTACGTCTTAAAACTTAAATCTCTATAAATGAGATCATTAACAAATCAAGAAGGCAAGTAATTTTAATATATTTTATATAATTTATTAATTAAAGAAAAAAAGATGTAAAAGATAAGATTAATAGTAAATAACACAATTGATGAACAAAGAAAAAATGAGATTTTTAATATTACGTTTTACATAAATTTAGAATTTTATTTGAAATTTATGTTATTCATTAATTGTTCGAATTCAGGTAAATATTTATCATATTGGGGAGACATAAAGTAAGCGATAAACATGGAATCAGAGTCAATTAATCCATATACCACTACAGTCATTACTGAGTTATTTCCAAAAAATATTTTATAAAGATCCGTATTCATCTCTGTTCCGTCAATGACGTAGCCAATATCAAAAGATCTTATTTTTTCAATCTTTTTATCATCGCCTACAGACTGTTTGAACATTGTTTCTACCATAGAAGGAAGTAACTCTTCTACACCAGAATAAAGCATAGTATTTGAAGATACAATCAAAATCTGAGCTTGATCATCATTTTTAGGGTATAGATCCAAATGTAAAAAATCTGATTGTTCTTTTTCATGTGTTATTCCCCACCCTATAGGTATTTTAAAAGAAAGAAGTTTAGAATTATAAAAAGTATTGTCAAGTGTTATATCATATAATTCATAATTTAGCTTGGGACCTATGTCTTGGTTTTGAGTTATATGATAATTGGGTGATGCATAGATAAATTTGTCTGGTGATAATACTAATAATGACAAAATCAAGTTAGTAAAAAATATGTTTAATATTATGAGGTGGTAAACCTTCATGATTAAATACCCGTTTAATACGTTAATTAAATATTTCGTAAATTGTTTTTAATAACATACCTTACAGTAAGATAAAAAAAGTAAATCGTGATCTGTGACATGTATACACTTGGGTTACGCTATTTATCTACACATACAATTCCAAAATACAAAATATTGTTCTATTCCTTAACGGAGATAAATGAATGTTAAATTAACTGGAACAAATATTCTGATATATTAGAGGAATGCAAATCAATTCTATAATATCCAAATATACTACCGTGAAACAAATAAAACTGTCATAAATTTTTTGGACGTATTATTCACCTTCAAAAGTTAGTATTGTCAGTAAAAATTGTATATGCTATATCTATTTGATACTAAAGAAAGAGTAATACTGTTTACATAGATAATAAATTTTTATTATTATCGGGATAATCTAATTCAGAGAGCATAATTTCTGGTAAATTACATTAAGTAAATATAAATACTATATTCATCAATGAAAAATTCATACAAAGTTGTTCTCATAATCTTCTCTACATACGTGGCTACTTGTTAGAAGGGGCTCTGTAGAAACCATCATAGCTAGCAACATTCTACCATCAATTATTGAACAAACAACAATCCAAATATGTTAGACTAGCAGATCAACTACTACGTATTTTAAAACACTG
>JANWKP010000217.1 GCA_025451315.1 Nitrososphaerales archaeon
GTGAAGAAAATCTCATAGGCGGAATTACATTGGATTGGAGACATAATTCCGATTGGATGATTAATAAAGAGAAATACAAAGAGATTGTTAAGGCGTTAGTATCTAAGATATTAAATAGTACTCAACAACAACAAGACAGTAGAACCAAAGAAAAATCAAGTATTTATACTCAGCATCTTTTTATCCAAGAATATTCTACTCATCCTTTCATTGATATTTATGTTACCAAATTAAGTAAGGGTGGTGCATTTGACTCAGTTGTTTCCAAACTCTATGAAATATTAAATATCACTGGCAAAATAATGTACCTGGGTGATTCTGAAAATGATAACCCTGCATTTAGAAAAGCGGATATTTCAATTGGAGTAAATTCAGATAATAGACTCAACCTTACCTTAGATTGCACCTATTCTATAAAGTTTGAGAATTTGTGTATTTTTTTTAAAAGACTGGTTGATAATGACTTTTATTTCTCAGAATCATTGTTAAATTTTTGAAATCCAGATATAAGAAAAGATAAAGTATAATACGAAATCTATTAACAGTCGTGAAGGGAGTAGAGTTTGTTTTATTGGCAGTCGGGGCAATTTTGGGTGCTTATATCAGATATAAAATCACCTCCTTTCCTTTGATATTAGGGATAATAGGTTCAAACGTATTGATTGTAAATATCATAGGTAGTTTTATCCTAGGGGTATTTTCTGTTTTGTTAGTTAACTGGAACTTGGATCAAAGATATTCTTTTCTAATTGCTATCGGATTCTGCGGTTCTCTAACCACGATGTCTTCATTTGCGTTAGAGAACATAGTAATGATAGAAAACAAACAAATTCTAAATATGATGATTAATACAATAGCCAATGTGGGCTTTTCCTTTTTGGCTTTGTATGGTGGAAGAATATTAATAGCTCAAATCCTGCAAGTGCTTTCATAATCATGACACTAAAAGAAATGATTTGTTTAAACATTCGCATAAAGAAAAACGATAATGTGAATGGAAAAAGACTGGAAAAAACTATCATTGATTTTTTGATGAAGTCAAAGGTCCTAGGTGCTATAGTGTGGTTGGGAGTGGACGGATTTGGAAGAAGAGGCAAATCAACAGTCCATTTAGAAGGCTTGATGATAAACCAACCGATGATGATTGAAACAATAGATGAAAGAGAAAAGATTGAACCATTATTAGTACCCCTAAAACAAATGATAGGAGATAATGGATTTATTACTATTCATAAAGTAGATGTAGTTTAGTTAATTACTACTGAAAATGGTTGGACCCTTTATACAATTAATATTAGAGTTTGAAAGAAAATATTATGAGTCAATTCAAGATTTTGAATATTATCAGCAAGTTTTGAATAAATTCCGATTAGATACATCTTAGAACATATTGACATTCCACCCCTGAATTCTTTTCAATTTGAACAAAAAATCAGCTCATTTCATGCCCATATCCATTGTCAATTATACAGGATTTGGAAATAGTGACCAACCTGCAATCGAGTTATTCTAAAAACTCTTTTTGTATTAAATCTCTATTTACACCAGCTGCTGCTTTAAGTCCATCCGCCGCGGCTATAATTAACTGAGCAGGAGCAAATACAGAAGCGTCGCCTGCTGCATACACTCCCTGGATATTTGTCCTACCATAGAAGTCTACTGAAATACCTCCTAGTGAATTATATTCGCATCCTAATTTTTTAGCAAAATCAGATGCTTGTACTGGTTGGGGTAGAACGAATCCACCTCTTCTAATCACGCTATCTCCATTTTCAAAATATATTTTTTCCATCTGTCCGTTTTTTCCTTCAAAGTTTTCAATTTTATTTTCCATTATCTTTATACCTTTATTATTAATCAAACGCTTTTGCTCAGAGTTTAAAATGGATTTACCATTCGTACATACAACAAGATCTTTAGACCAATTATAAATGGTCTGAATGAAATGAAAACCCTGTATTTGTTCTTCGATAATGACAACCAGAGGCTTGTCACGTAATTCCCATCCGTCGCAGTAAGGACAATTAAATAAACTCTTACCATAATAGTCAGAAATATTCTTGATGTCTGGTAAAACATCTTTTAAGCCAGTAGATATGATAATAGTCTTTGATTGATAAAGTTCTTTATTAGAGGTAACTAATTCAAATAATCCATTCTTTTTGGTTATTGAAAAGATCTCTGTCTTTTCATATATGACAGAAGGGTATTTAGCTATATCTCTATGAGCAATTTCTCTGAATTCTTTAGGTTTTATTCCATCACGTGTAATAAATCCATGAGATTCCTGTGTAACTGCATTCCTTGGATTATCATTATCAAATAAGATAGTATTTCGTCTTGCTCGTCCTAATACCAGGGCAGCATTTAGACCCGCAGGACCTCCTCCGATAATAGCACAATCAAATAGATTTTTCATTCGATGCTTGGGTAATCGGTAAGAAGGGTAGTCTTATAATTTTGTCGCTCAATAGGAAGTAATATAATTTGATTTGTCAAAATCCGATCAAGAAGCAATTGAATTGTCAGAAATTTGAATTCAACACTAACAAAAACCCTTAGGTTTAAACAATGAATACTCATCATGCTAATATTTTTGAGTCTTATTTAATGACCTTTATGTTCTGTTGATTGATAGGACATAAATTGATTTATAGCACTTACTAGACTTGGATTATTTGTAATTAATAATAAGATCGAACCGTTTTTCAATTCCTGTATCTTGTATTCTATTTGATCCTTATTTTGGGTCATAGCATCTGTGCCTGGGACTGATTGTGCATGAATGAAGAATGGTTTTGTAAAGTTCCCTTCAGCAAAGTCATGTTGGATATCTCTTGTGTGACTTTGAATCTGACTGATCGTTTGGTTATCTTTATCATCTAACGCCGTTATCTTTAGCTGTCCCCCAAACTTTGTTGGTGAGAATTCATGAGAGATTTTAATTTGATCAAAACCCATGGCAACATTGCCTCTTTGCATCATCTGACTCATAGTGTGATGATTTGCCCCACCTGACAAATTGTGCTGCAATGAACCTGAGGAGGATTTATCTGCATATGTGACAACTGATATACTACTCGTACTTATTTTTATTACAAGTATTATACAGAGGATCCCAATAGATTGCCAATTAAATAATCGTTTCACAATTATCACGATATTATAACTTGTAATAAAGAATTGTTGTTCGTTCATAGAAATCGCATTGGGATGTTGATTAATTATGATTGGAGTATACATTCATTCAAATCATAAATTCATAATGAATAAACCGAGCATTTAGTATTGATATCTGATTCAAGTATCTACTTACTTCATTTATAGTAGTCTTGATCTTTGAAGTGGTATATACTTACTATGAATTAGAGCTGGATTTCTTTTGCCTAAAATAAAATAACAGAATTACAACTAATACGGATATTACTGCTGGCAAAACCATCAAAGTATCAAAGAAAGTCGAAGGTATTCTACAGGAAAGTGAACTTATAATCAAAATCGCCGTTGTAATTATTAACGCAAAGCCAATGTTTGTAAATAGACTTGCAATTCTAACATGTGAAATAATAAGAATCGAGGATACTGAAAAAGGTATTACCAGTATCCCAACAGAAATTACGACAGAAATTTGAGCCTGCTCACTAGTAAGATGGAATCCAAAAGAGCATTTTTCGGAATCTATATCAAAAATAGTTGTAGGAGGAAGCTGTACTGCAATAGCGAAAAAGATGAAAATCGAGCCTATAATTCCAGCATTAACTGCCAATAAATGAAAATCATTTGGTGTAAAATTTGACATTTCCGTAACTCAATCGTTAAATGAAGAAATTGCCTATGTATGTATATCTATTCTTTTTTCTTTCTTCATTTTCTCTAGATGGTATACTTCGGTTTGCCAGGATCTGGTTATATTAGGCAAACCCATTTATTCTTATTTTCGCGAGTTGGAATTATAATGGGAATCTTGTCCCTAAACTACTTGGCACATCAATTTCTTAATAAACCTCAATGTTTTCGAACCTTAGAGCCTATCCCAAAATTATCTTTCTATAGATGATTATACAACAAGAGAACTGTACTAGTCCCAGATAGTTTTCTACTTTCTTTTCGTATCTGGTAAACAGTTTTCTGAACCTATTATGCCATGAGTTTGTCTTTTCTACAACCCACCTTCTTTTAGGAGAATGTTTTTTTTCGATGTGGTATAGATCTTGTTTTCCCTTTATCCTCTTGTCCTTTCTTTCTCTTGTATGGTATGTGTAGTACATAGTCTCATTTGATTAGTTTCTGCTCTTCAGGATTGGAATTGTAAGCTTTATCAAGACATAGATGCTGCAGTTTTCTTCTTCTTGATTTGGGTTTGGATGATGATGGTCTTCGTTTGATAACTAAATAATCCACAACTTCTGTTACCAGTTTGATGTCATGAGTACTGGCAGAAGATATGACAACAGATAGTGGGATACCTTCCTTGTCTGTTAAAATGTGTCTTTTTGTGCCCAGTTTGCTTCTATCAGTGGGATTATTCCCGGTCATCGCCCCCCTAAAGGTGATTTTATGGATATGCTATCGATTGATTGCCAAGTCCAGTTGATACCGATAAGATTGTCATAGATTTTCAACAGTCTAATCCATATCTTTTTGAAAATATCCAGTTCATTCCATTGCTGGAATCGGCGATGACATGTTGAACCTGAACCATATTCTTGCGGTAACATCTTCCACTGACATCCTGTTCTAAGGACATATAGTTTTCCATCAAGCACTTTTCTGAAAGGTATGACTGGTCGACCTACAGTGTCAGATGATTTTTCTTTGGGTAAAAGTAGTCTAATTTCATCCCATAATTTATCTGGGACCTTAAGTATGGTATGATTATTTTTATCTAACTCCTTCTGGATAGAGGTCACACTTTAAAAATTATGACAACGAGCTATATTTCTATCGAATTTTGGGATAGGCTCTTAGTATATAATATGGTATGATAACTTGTTTCTGTTATTGAATTGGTTGGTTGAAGATTTTATCCCTTGCGGGAAGGATGGAGCAGGAAAAACTTTTCCAGTGGTAGCAGGAGTTGTGGGGCATCACTTTCTCCCTCTATTGTGTTGATCTTAGGATTTGCAAACTTGTTTGGTAATGGTTTTACGATGGGTATAAGTAATTATATATCTGCGAAATCCAAAATCCGGTGTGCTGAGGTAACGAAGACAAGATTCCTGATAAGGATTAAAATAAGAATAAAAAAACTTAATTGACCATTATGAATCAGATCCGCCATTATTCCGTGATTGTATGGGTTATGTTTCTAAATCTTTTTCAATAAAACAGATTTCTCTACTTTTAATTTGCGGGTTGTGTAGAAAGAGGTAGACTAATACTGATTTTAGCTCCCTTTCTATTCCTCATATTTGTGGCCCAAATCTTACCTCCATGTGCTTCAATAATTTTCATTGATATATACAGTCCTAATCCATTTCCATCCGAAGATTTTGTAAATTTTGTAAATAATTTAGGCAATATTGCTGGTTCTATGCCTTCACCATTGTCTTCTATAACAATATTGATGACATTTTCCTCGTCGTGGTTTGATTTAATATTTGAGAACAATTTTTTCTTTTCCAGTTTTATCAATATCTTTCCATCATCCATCTCACGATACTTTCTTGAGATTGATTTTATGGAATTATGTATTAAATTTGAAATAACTTGTTCTAGTCTGTTTCTATCTCCAAGTATTATATACTGCATTTCGGAATCAATAAAATTAAATTTGATATTTTTCCTATTTCTTTTCAAGATTTTTTCAAAAACTCTAATTATACCTAGTAGTAATTCATTTAAATTAAATTTTTCCTCTTTGAGACTGAACAGGTGATCTTCAATTCTAGATACCTCTAAAATGCTTTCTGTTAATGTGTTTAGTTTCTGACCACTTGCAATTACAGAATCAAGTAACTCGATTTGTTTCTTGTCTTTAAGCTTTTCTCTTACATATTCTGTTAGGCCTATTATTGGTTGAATTGGACTTCTAAGTTCATGTGCTATTATATCTATATACTCTTTTTGCATTTTTTCATGAGATTGAAGTTGTTTATTAATCTTCTTTAGTTTTTCAACTGTTTCGGATTGTTTCCATAAAGTATCAAAAATCGCAGTATAGGATGAAGCTGTTGACTCGCCTTCAATAATAGTTGTGATGCCTGTGGCCTGTGGAATTTTAGTTTTAGAATCATCTTTTATATTCAGTATAATGGTTTTGGTTCTATCGACTATAGTGATTCTACTCATTATAGGAAAGTGGAATTGTGGTGTCCTAAATTCAATTTCTGGATACTCGAATTTAATATCCTTAAAATGATTTATTTTATGACTTTGTATTATCAAGATCTTTACAGAAAGGCCTTTCGATCCTATCTCATTTAGTTTCTCCAGATTTCCAGAGTTAATTAGTCGCAATAATCCATTGACTGAAGGTAGTAGTATCAAAATTTCTTTTTTAGCTGAAGCGTACAATTGATTTGTCAGTTTAAATGATGTTTGAGGATTTAATATTACTCGTGATTTGAATAAGTTGGTGTCTTTTATTTCTTTTAGCCTATATTTTAAAAGCATAGAATTTTTCCAAGTATTATTAAAGATGGTAGAAAAATGTTCTAAATATAACGGATCATTACTAAATAATAGATTTGAAATCATTTGACCATCGATCATTTTTTCAGTAGTAGAAGCAAAAAATTTATCGCTTACCACAAAATGGATGGACGGTCTATCTAGCGTATGTCTTATTCTCATGCCATATTTAGAAAACAAGTTAACAATATTGACATCCTTCATATCATTGATAGACGTAACCCATTTGATTCCATCGTGTTTTCCTGCATTGTAAGCTCGCAGTATTTTTCGGTTAATATCAAGAAACTGTGTATGACTGATTTGTATGCCCCCGATTGGTGAACAAACTAGGAGAAATTTAGATTCCTTTATTATTTTAAAAATAGTGTCTTTAATTTCCTCGTCATCTTGAAGAGTTTTGGTAAAAATAGGTTCTATTCCCCTTTCAATCTCCTTTATTCTTTGAATTGCGGGGATCGCATTTCTCCATAGAGATTTAAACGTATACAGACCCTGAGCAACTACCTCATCAACATCGCTATAGATTACTTCCGTAAGTGGTTTGGCAGTCTTAAGAACTGTAGTAGCCATATATTCGGATTCGTTGACTGCAATCCCGCCTTTCAACCCGGGGAGATGTCGTAATTCCGTTACCATGTTCAATAATTTTTTGCAGGATAAAACATTTTCAGCAGTAACTTCAGTTATACATCTTATCTTAGCTCCTCTTCTTATGATGTCCTTATAACACTCATAATAGGCAGGCAATTGGACTACTATTGAAGGAGCATTCTTATCAAATGTAATATCCATTCTCGTTTTGGTGTTCTTCATGAATAAAGCTCCTTTTCCTACGGCATTTTCAGCACCATATAGAATTTCAGATTTAGGAGTTTTGGCAGCTTTTTTGGATCTCACATCAAGCTGCTATAGTAATTGCAATATTTAATATAATCCATCTTGAAATTTTAAACTTTTAAGTCTAAATTGAACAACAACCTTACATCTATCGATTTTTACACAATTGATTCGAATCTTCCTGAGGCCGAGTGTTCGCTGTGCCCTCTAACCTTTCATTCCATGATGTTTTTGCTACTTTTCTCACTCGATAAACTAAACAGATTCAAAAGCGTTAACCAGAACGTTATACTCTTTTCAGTACCGATACGGCAGTTTTCTCCGGTTAATATTCTTATTAAGATTAATATTGTATCGGAGAACTAACAAATAATCAAAATTCATAAATTATCGATTGCCTCTTGCATATCTTTTTCACTTATACCTTGATATTTCATAATTTGCTCAGACCGGTCCTTTAGTGACTAGCTTTGGTCCTGGTTCTAGTATCGAAATAGTATGCTTGATTAGGTCATTCATATATTTTATCCACTCTGTCAATTGTTCTTTTAGACTCTCATTCGAAGTCATTTTCGTGGTTCCTATTATTTGACCTAGTTGATGAAATGCCACAATGATCATTAGTCTAATTCGTTGATATTCTTGTTTTAAATTATCATTATCTTTTATATTTGAAATTGTCTTACTTAGGTGATATTGACAATTATCAAGGGTTGTTGCAACTTCATTTGCTTTCACAAATTCGATAAATTTATTAGAGAAGTTAGTCAGACCCA
>JANWKP010000218.1 GCA_025451315.1 Nitrososphaerales archaeon
AAGAACCCATGACCCTAACCCGTAAGCTACAACTATGTTTAGGAGAAAGAGCACCGAGCCTGTAGTGTTATTATATGGCAGGATCTGTCGCGTAGTTAAAGTATCAACTATTAAAATTATTATGATTGCTATAGAAACTTTAATTGCAATCTTTCTGTAGTCAGATAGTGAATGATTTCGGTCAGGATCCTTATACATTCGATCAGACACCTGATTCACGGTATTTAAAGATTTGATTGTTGTTAACAGCTCTGACGATATGAAAATCTTGTAGTATCTTACAATATTGTGTGTTGGCTAGGTTCAAAGTGAACATGCTCCGTATGAGAGCAAGGCTCTGACTGAACCGATTCCTTGAGCGGCTATTAAACTACCTCATACAAGAAGGTGACTGGATGTTTGCCGCCTGTATAGCAAACAATAAAAAAAGGAGAAAAAATATGAATCATCTTGGAATAGATGTAGGAAAAAGAAAGTGTTTAGAGCAGCGCTTAAAGACGATAAAGGAAAGATACTGGAGGAATTCTTTTTTCGTAATGATGCAAACGGCATCTTATATCGTTACTCTTTATTAGTAGCGGGTTCGGTGGAAATCATGTGGATATCCACATGAGTCTAAGCTGCCCATTCAATATGTGAATCAACAATCAATTTTCGCCTAACGGAGTAAAATACAATATGGTATTATATTGCACTTACAGAGAAAATTATAAAGGGTCGACACTTGAATTTTCCTGAATATCATTTTCTTCAAAGTTTGTTTTGAGGATGTCCTTTAAACCTGGAATATCGCGGTCATCTTCATTGGACATCTTGTATAATATCTAGTACATAGTTGACAAAGTTAATAGAGAATCAATTTTTGATAAAAAAGCAGGATATTAGAATTATTGGCAAACTGTTTCTAGTAGCTTTGGGGTAGTTTTTCTTAACACTAACTAGTTGATTTCTGAGACACTTTTATTGTTGTTCAAATGTGAACGGTGACTATGGTAAAGTGTGTCTACCCTATTACAGATACATCATCCGTATAAAAATTTGCTACATAGACGTATTTGTTAAAAGGATTATATTCTATGTCAAGTGGTCCATTACCAACATCTATAGTTTTTAATACACCTTGAGCCCATGCGAGTTTAAATTCTGAAAATCCAATAATAGCAAGAGAGAAAAGCGAGATCATCAAAAAGAAACTAAGATATAGATGTATTCTTTCCATTAATTCATAAAATAAATGCAAATATATAACAATGACGATAAAAAGATTATAAAAATTACTGATAAACTCCTCTTATATGTAAAAAGTATAACATGACACTCCTAATTAGGGATTTTAAGGGGTCAAGAAAAATATGAAATCTTCCTGCAAAAAGTTTCATAAGCTAAGTAACGATCTATCTGATTTCTTAGATAGTATCAAGATGTATAGTGATACTATTTTTTTTAATGAATTAAATAATTGAAAATTACTTTATTCCTTGTGTTATATCATACTCGTTACTAATAATGGGTATTTGGATCGGTGGGATTAAGTCCCGTATGGTATAAGGGTTCGGTGAAAGCCATGAGGATATCAACAATGGTTCAAGAGTTATTTGTTAATTTGAATCTTCGTTGAATTCTAATTACCATAAAGTCCTACATAATCCATATTGTTCCTGTGTTAGGTCTATATAAAACTAGAAAATTCCTTTTTCCCAGACGGTCATAGTCAAAAGCAAAAGCCCGATCTGCAGTAGAATGAAGATCATAACCACCAATACCAGTGCCGGGATCCCCTTGAGCGTAAACAGAGCTGAAAATTCCAGTAGTAGGATTTTTCCTTACAATCCATATCGTTCCGGTACCTGGTCTATACAGTACGAGATGGTCCATTTTACCGCTACTATCATAGTCAAAAGCAAAAGCCCGATCTGCAGTAGAATGAAGATCATAACCACCAATACCAGTGCCGGGATCCCCTTCATGAAATCTAGCTACAAATGCTCTACTTAGATTAGTATCGTAAAGTGGTGGAGCTACTATTGACGGATCCTTATAAGTAAAAGGTACACCTTCATTCTCGGGTGCACACCATGGTCTAGTTGAATGATTATTTCCAAATTGGTCTACAGAGAGCCCAGTCGACCAAGGTTCAACTTTATTATTAAGATTTTGTACTGACGAGGCAACTGGTACGTTCTCATTAGACTCTGGTTCATAAACAGTATCGGGGTTTAACCTTTGAGGATGTACGGGGTCAGTTTGCCAGCGAGCAAATATTCTATCAACATTTGAATGGAGTAAAAATACAAATGGATCCCGAAATGAAATATGTGGACCACCCATTGCTACAAAACCATGCATAGAGTCGTGGACCTCCTCCAACGATCTACGCATAGCAGCATAATCATTTTCACCTAGTATTCTAATATCCCCTTCAACCGGGGAAGGCACTCCCTCCACAGAACGTTCAACTAGATTGGGTGGATCTGCAGGGTTATTAGTTGAATCCCTATCCAATGTAGTTTGATTATCGTAAAATTTCGCAGATTCCCAAGGTTCTCCAATTGGTAAAGGAATACTTGGGCCATTTCCCATGAACTCGGATGTAAATAAATTCAAAGTACCTATTATTCCTCCTCCAAGATTAGCATCGGAAATATTTCTTGGATCCTGTGTCCAATCCCAATAATGTAAGGAAAGTTGTGGGTTGATTTCCCGTAACATTTGTTCAACCCGATTTACAATTTCACGATGCCATGGTAAAAACTCCGGTCCCTTATGTACGTGTGTGGCCTGATGAATTTCGTCTTGTTTAAACCAATAGGTTACACCGCCTGGAACAGGTATATCAGTTCTAATACCGGGAAATTTCTTTTTATTAAGTTCTATAAAGGCATCCCTTAACAACTCTCGTTCAAAAGGATCTACTGATGCAATATTTCGGCGAACGCCGTCTCCTAAAACCAATTTGGGTATCCCAGCATAACCCTAATACAATAATATCTAAATATTATAGTATTCGTTGTTCATTATAATTAATTAAAAGTGCGGACAAAATAAATGAATAAATTATAACTTTAGTTTCAATATAGTATAATATTTGTTAAGATATCCTTTTCTAAATATGTTCTATTGATAGATGAAATCATAAAAGGAAAGTTGTTTTAACTTTCTGGATTAACTCCATTACTAAAACAGGTATTTACTAGCCGCAATTAGACTCTTTATGGTATAAGGGTTCGGTAGAAATCATGAGGATATCTACATAGGTTCAAAAAATCAGACCGGTAGACAAACTAATGTCCTGATTTTAGAAACAATAATTATTTAGGATTTGGTCATTTCGGATCATCGCCACATGTGTTCCAGCATCTTGTACATCTCTTGGTGTTTGGATATAGAAAACATTCCCTTACGCAAACTATACAAGGGATCGCTGGCACTACAGACAACAAAGAACCATGGTTTGTAGATAGCCTCCCAAAAGACACAATCGGTAGGTGATCCAAAGAGTTTTGGGCGGTAAAACCGGGGACAAAAGTTTGTTCTTTCATGAATTTAAATTATTGAAATAATTATAAAAGGGTTTACTATTGTGTTAGGTTAATAGGTATTTTATTACATATTTGCAAAGTTTACATTATAAATCGCATAATAATAAAGAAAATATGCCTAGCCTGATAGGGACATGAAATAAGATAGCTATTCAGATCACATTTTCTCCATAATTCTAACACATGTAGTCTCCGCTATAGTTGAAATTTCTTATTTTAAATTGGAGACTGATTGACATCAAAACTATTGACGTCAATATTTCAAAAGAACATCACATCATTTTGAACTCATATGGCATCAAACTAAGACCTAAATGTTTGGGGAAATACATGCTACCTGAGAGTTGTGAAACCCAAAACATAAACAAAATTGGGAATCATTCTGATGAACGAACTAGTATGTTTAACAAATTTAGGATTAAAAGCTAATCAAGATCCTTGTAATCATAGCTCTTTTTCAGCAGTAATTCATACCAGTTAACAAAAGGCAGGTCATTTGGCTTACTTGTAATATCATTAAATAGATCTTTACATAATTTTCTGAATTTCTCGTAGTGATTGTTTTGTATATATTCGGGCCAAATATTAGATAACCTTTTGTTCTTTATATTGCACAATTGATATTTTTCTGAGAAGCCATATGAAATAGGAATGACTGATCCGTTTTCTTGAATTACTAAAAAATTTAATAAATCAGCCAATGTTACTTGTTCGATTTTGAAATCCATGTCCGATGCACATACAAGATCTGGATTTTTTGTGATGTCCTTTATATTTACAACGTCATATTGTATCATCATCGATCCTCTATACTTTGACTTTAGAGCTAAAAGCAGAAGATATACACGAGATAATATATCATTATCAGGATATTCAGAATTCATTTTGATAGTCGCTCTTCCCGTCATTTCCAAAGGATGAACTTGCAATAGAGAAGCACCATTCGTTGACGCAAATTTCGCAGTCCACAAGATATTTTCCCAATTTTCTAAAGTGAGAGTATGAATAATTCCAAACTTAATACCTGCCTTTTTTAAGGAATTAATAGTTCTTACGAGATCTCTAAAAGCAGTGCTTGAACCTCTTATCCTGTTATGAATAACCGGAGGACCATCCAAAGATATTGCAACTACGTCAACAAAGTTTTTAATTTGAACAATCTTCTGATTATCCATTATTGTTCCATTTGTTGTTATTGTGGTTGTCATGTTAAGCGATTTTGCAAAAGAGAGTAATTTGAACAAATCTTCATAAATTAATGGTTCACCACCAGATATCGAAACAACTTTGTATCCTAGAGCTTTGGCGTCACTAATAGCAGTTTTAAGAGTTTCAAGATCAAGACTAGATCTGCGTTGATTTGGACCGGAGCTAGAATAACAATGCAAACAAGATAGGTTGCAAAAAACAGAGGGATGAATTTGTAGAGTTTTTTGACTTTGAAATTTAGGTAACACCATTAAATGATTTAGAATATGGATTTGAGATGTTTGTCCTTGAATAGATAATTAGTCAATCAAACCATATCTTGTTCTTGCACACTGATAATAGTATCAACTTCGACTCTATCGATTAGGCCAACCAAGGATCTGGAACCGGTCCAGCTCCCAAACTTCCTTTGACTTTCCAAGGATCAGGGAGAGGACCATTAACAATGCCAGGAGAAATTTGTATTGTATCTAATACATATTTTATTTTTGGAATAGAATCTATACGTTTGACTAATTCAAGTAATTGGTCCTTTTCTAAAAAAATTTCAAACCCCACGCTATCCCATATAGGCGGTGTTCCTTTTACCCACCATCTTGGAACGGGTATAAAACTCCGATTTCCAGTACTTCCACTTTGTTCCAATCCGTCAAATAACTGATCAGCATAACCAAGGAGTTCAGTCAATTTTTCGCGATCTAAGCCTGATTTGAATTTGAGTTGCTCCAAAAGCTGTTCCTCAATTTCTTTATTCATTGCTATCGTAATAGAAAAGTCATATTTAAGATTTTGTCAGATTTTGTGCTATATAATACAGTATTGTCAAAAATAAGTTTGGAATTATTTGAATCTATTCGGGTTCATCTGCTGAAATAGTTGTAAAGGAAAATTAGGCTATAGTTTTTTCATCTTTGGTCACAAATAGATTCTATCTGATAGGAAAAAAATTAGCCAGGAAAACAACACATATGACCATTCATGCGGATGCAATGACAAAACAAAACATCCGGATCTTTACATACCTCAGGGCCCATGCATCCAGCGAATTGTGGTAAAAGTTCATGATCGCTAAGTGACAAATAAGATTGTCTATAATAGGAATCTTTGTGCATTTTAGAAGTGAGTTCCCCTACAAATCCTGGTAATGTTGAACTATTTTGATTTTGAACCATAGAAAAATAACATCATTGAACTATTTATCTATTATTTGTTACTTTCATTCAAGAATTATCAAGGCTTATTATTTAGGTCTCTGACCAAACAAGAAGACTTCTTAGATGTCTATTATTAACTAAACATTCCTCTTAGATAGTAATAAGCATCCTCAATATTCAACAAAGGTGGCAGTATGGTTAGTTTCCTTCCTCGGTGATTGGTCTGTCTAATAGATTGAATTAGTTCAGCTGCTGTAATGTCTGGAAATAAAGACCAGAGTAGTGCTATAGCCCCCGTCACAAAGGATGTTGCAACACTAGTACCACTCATTCTAATGTAACCACCTCCAGGATAAGTGCTCTCAATGTCTATTCCTGGAGCCATTAGACCATTTTTACCAATTGAAGAGCCAAAATTAGATATCGAGGAGAATTTCCCTGTGGAATCACAGGCTACAATAGGGATGGGCCAATCATGATTGACAATTGAATTGTGACCTATATTTCCTTGATTACCGGCTGCAACTACTATTATTACTCCTTTTTGAATTGCATAGTCATACGCCTCGATCATTTCGTCGTAAGTAGTTATGGATGAAGTAGATAGTCCAATGCTTAGGTTGACAACCCTCGAGCCTGCGTCGATAGTGCGAATAATTGCCTTAGCCAATTCAGCAGGAGTACTATTTGGCATATTCACTGGCTGATCGGTTGTACCATTTTTTTTTTCCTGAAAAATAGGATTTAGAATGGTAGTACAGTTTGGACATATAGAAGGAGCAGGAACACCTCTTTTAGCAGATAGGATTCCCGTTATAAAGGTACCATGGATACAAGCCAAATCATTAGCATCCCTGCAGGCGGCAATTTGGGATTCTTCGACTGTCTTAATTCTGGATCCCTGAAATGCAGGATGTGTGATATCAACAGGTCCATCTATTACCCCTATGTTGATTTCAGGATTACCACTTGAAAGACTCATTAAAGGCCGTAAGCCTATTAGATCACTTGGTTTGATCCCTATGTTTAACATATTCTTTTTATTTATTAGTAATTATTTTTAACGTTCATAATATTCTTGGACTGGACTTACCAGAAATGGAAATTCATCTGTTACATCGACCCGAACAAACCATTTACTAACTGCCAACGTTTGACGATTTTGGTAAAAGAAAATCACATCCAATACTTTGCGCACGCCAGATAGACGGGATAAGTGTACTTCTATTCCAGTAAAGGAATAATTTTCATCCTGCATCAATTGTGTTCGTTCGTATATTTTGTCATAACGTACAGCCAAATAATTTAGTGCCCTATGTTCATCCGTAGAACCTGCATTATCAGCTAATTGAATTATTCGATCAAAGAGAGCATTACTAGACCTCGTAAATTGATCGTCACTCATATCTGTTTGCCTCGGTATTGCTTTAATAAGAGTTTCTCGATCAAAAGAGTAAATTTGATCGACCATTACAATTGGTAACATAAGTCCATTGCACATTTCGGGAGGAGCAATTGGACCCTTCCTTCCTATTACAACATCTATATCTCCAAGATTCGGGGAGGGTTTTACTGCTTTAGCAAGTTTTTCAATATCGAGGGGATCGGAAGGCACTAAAAGATAAGTTTCTAAATATTCTACATTCATAACATAACAAAGCTGACGAGCAATGTACCGATTATTGGGATCGATAAGAGCTTGATAAACTGTTTCTTCTCGGCTTAATCCTCTTGTTTCTGTCCCAGGTTTGTTACCTATTACTTGAGCCAATTCCATTTCTAATGATTTGTTAGGGAAACGATGAGCAATTTTTCCGATTACATATACATATGATTTGGAGAATGATTTATTCTCATCATGATTGCGATGATCCTTCTCTTTATTATGGCAATCACACGATTCATGCAT
>JANWKP010000219.1 GCA_025451315.1 Nitrososphaerales archaeon
GAAAGATAATAGTGGATTTATAACCCAGTTAGGATTTAAAGACCAAGGTATTCATTCAATCTTCATTATCACTCGGTTAATTCTTTCAGGAAGAATCTTCTCTTATGTAAACAAAAATGGAAAAAGAGTAAGAGTTGTTGTTAGAGAGTCCACACTCGACATTGAATTTTCTATTTCTGATGAAGAGAATATAGATATCAATGATTTGGATTTCTTACCAAAATGCAGTAGTTAGAATTAACCTAGATTGAAGCGTTTTAATTAACCTGAACCATCATAGTTATTCTAAATTGAGTCAAGTAATATTTTGTATCTTCATTGGATCACCGCGCATGTTGATATATTCAGAAGTCTATCTCTTAAATAGCATCGAAATCAATAGTGTAAATTCTTTGACGTAATCTTTAAATTTATCTCTACTGAAGGAGATGTAGAATCCTATTTAAGATACCGATATCGGCACTAATCCCCACAGGCCCGCACCTTTGGTATATAGTTGAGGGTAAGCAAGAAATTGGTTAGAACTTGCGTGCTTATTTGTACAAATTCATAATATAATTATTAGATCCTTCTGCCCCGTTAGATTTGACAACCGAATAATGAGATTTCCTGTCTCAGTTTCATTCACTATGGACAATATAGTAAATTCTTCAAAAAAATTATGTCAATAATCGCATATAGATGGCAATAGCACTGCGGAGATGGCCAAAATAGTAATGATGGTAGCAGTGGTGATGGAAGTAATGGGGATGAAGCCAATAGTGAAGATGGCGGTAGCGATGAATGGGGACTGAACGAGTGGCGATAGTAGACGTGAATAAATAACTTTATTTGACGAAAAAAGATAGACGCCTAGATTATAGAAGTTGTACTGAGTGATAAAAATGTGTCAAATTTGTTTCACATACCACCGAACCAGATATCAATTGATAGTAACGATATAGGAAAGCATAAAGATATAGCGCAATTCTTATTTTTTATCTTTTTAAAACAAATCTTTTTATGTTTTTATCTTCACAATTGAGATCCTAGGAATAACGACCCCTGCCTATTTTGAGAGTAAAGGTCAGCTAAATGATCTTTTGGTATCTGTTTATTTTATTATCTTTTTTGCGCATGAATCGCAGTATTTTTCTATCATGGTAGCTCCCTCTACAGCAAATATTGCTTCCTGAGTAGCTGTGTTACTGCAACTTACACAGTATCTTGTCTTTCCGCCAACATCAACGATTGCCCTTATCGACGAAAAATTCTTTTTCATTCTATGTCTTCATTTATTATTATTATGCAATTGCACTTATAGTACCTGTTTGTTATATGTGAGCCAAATTTATATAAAAGACTATTAGCGGAATTAATGTTTTTATGCTCATTGGTGAATTTGATTTATTTTCCTGCAGTAGTTGTTTGTATAAAAACAGAGGACAAGTTACCTAGAGCATTCAAAGAATTTAGAAAATCCATTCCTAGACTTTGCAAAGGATCTTTGTAATCTATCTAATTATCATTTGATCTACTTCATTCACTTTTGAATTATCCCTAATGGCCCGCATTAAAGTAGAGAACGAATATTTATGGTAGTTAATCATAGTCAAAACATCCGGACCCTTATACCATACGGGACTTAATCCCACAGAATAACAGTTGAGTATAAAAAAGAGAAGGGTCTAGATACAACCGGACCCAAATAACAAACTTATAGTAACAGTATGATGAATTAATTTGTTATGTTTATTATATTCATATGTTTGAAAATCGTTATCATATATTACAACCCATGTGTACTTTTAACCACAATACGCACAAGATATTTCTATTTTCATCATCATATTTTCAGGTTGGTTAGGAGTTAGGGATTTCTTTAATACGGCATATTCAAATTTTTATTGTTTTAAAGCGACAATTTGAACTATTTTTAACAATTTATAAAAGTTAAAATTTTAATACAATATAAAAATAAAACTTAAATAGAGATTGTTCTTTTGAAATTTATGAATTCAACAACAATAACAGGTGGCGATTCCAAATGACTTGTGGAAAATGTAATTCATCATATGAATGGGATCATTCAATATATGATAAGTTAAAACATCGTTTTGTATGTCCAAATTGTAAGAAGTAGATATTTTCTAGATATTTTAAGTCCAAGATATTTTTTTGAAACCCATCCCTCTTATCTATTACCATAATATTGAAAATATTGAACCAATCCAGGTATTGATATGAATAGTAGTAGCAATGAGCTGCATCTCAAGGTGAGCTTGTTAGCAGGTCATTTTCTATACCAAGTTAATCATTCGTTATGTTGTTTTTTTATTTAAACTAGAGTCTTCTTTAGAAACCGATATCAGTACTTCAGCTCAGAGATAAAGTATAAGAATATGTGGATATGGAATGCGAGTACTTGATTTAATCTAATTGTCAGATATTGATTTGTGGATATGACCATCGGCTAACTCTTACAAGCAGAAAAATGAAAAAGAGGTAAAATTAAGGTTAACATAGACCTGATTTTGTAATTTGAATGTCAATTACGTCAAATTTATTTAATTTCTACCTCACCCTTCTTTAACCAGTTGCCGAATTGACCAAAGCCTGTCTGGGAGCCGCTACACTTGTTATCACCTTCTTTACAGAGTTCCTTTTCATCTTTAATCAAATCCTTGTATCCTTCCACGCTTTCATCAGCACATGTGCTCCTTAGAAGAGGAGAACCAGAACCATCAGGATCAAGTCCTCTCTCGCTTACACAACGATCAGTCTGCGGAAGTGCCATAGCGGAATTCGCCAGGACAGTAAATGTCACCATGCTAAACATTGAAACCATCGCTATCATTAGAAACATTACCTTTGTATTCATATCTTGGCTGCACGGACATGGATATTTATGAATTCTGGAGAACTAGTTAGTGATCCTATTAGCTTAGTATTTACTGCTATAGTTCAAACCATTTACCAATGGAGTGCGTCTCTTAATAGTAAAGATCTAATTGATTTAAATAAAATCACCATCGAAATTCACTTTTGTCTCGAGTTAATTGAATTTGGCTTCAAAATCCGGATCCACTGCGCAATTGCAGAACAACCCTTTGGAAAACACATGAAAGTTGCTATTGAACCTTTTCTATAAACCTTGAAATTGATCTTACAACAAAGTCCGAGGTCATTTTATGGATAATCTCATCCTCCAATTCATATCCCAGTATTTTTACCCCTTCTTTAGAATGGTATAAAATAGACTAAATTAACCAAGAAACAGACAAATGAAAGACTAAATAAGAAAAATCAAATTATTCACAGATCTGTGAGTATTTCTACTGAAGGATCTGAATTAAGAGTCACAAAATACGTAAATCAAAGTTTTATTCTAAATTTTTCTAAACATGATGAAATACCGAAAGCAACTAAAACCACGAAGTTTTTAACAAATAATGTTAACTTATGATTTTATGGATGAGTCAACGATTAATCAATTAATTGAATCTAATTTTCGAAACCCCGTAATGACTGATATTATATCTGATCCTCACTTAATGTATGAGATTGTTCGAAGGGGTCTACCTTTCACAGAGAAGGATTTTCATACTGTGTGGGATACTGCAATATTTGATTCGGCTTGGAAGTATTTTCAGGATGGAACAAAAGTTGTTGAGCAGCGATTAGAGAATGGGGAAGTAGAATTGAACTTAATTGTAGAAACTACTAAAGAAAATGTTGAGCGCGTAAGTTCATTGAATTTTCCCAATGTTCGTCATGTAGATAATTTACGTGGAAATATGGGTATCGCGGACCAGAGAGCATATATGGTATATCTTTTCCATCAAAAGAGTGACCTTCCTGACCAAACATTATTTAGTAATAATTCCGATTTAGTAAAAAGACAGGTTGGATTATTTAACAAATTATGGGATATAGGTATACCATTAGCTGTCAGAAGAAGAGAATTGGAAATCAGTAATCAACCGAAGTATCAACGAATGATCACTAACATAAATGAATTCAAAGATGAACTTGATTACGCGATAGAACAAAGTAGAAAAGAATTACTAATCTTCTCATCTTTGAGATCATTAAACCGGTTCTTTATTAATAGAAACAATTTAGATAAAATTCGATCCGTTCTAAAGAGAGGCGTTTCAGTTAAAATATTAACCGATGAAACTGATGAAACATTTTCAAGACAAATCTTGGATTTAAATCTCCAAAATAAAAATAATCCGATAGAATTCCACTATGGTAAAAACCTCTGTTGTTTTAACGAAATGGTTGTCTTGGCTGATGGAAAACATGTATTGCAAACAAAACATCAACAAAATGGTAAGATATTTGCATTGTCTTCTAATGAAGATCATACGATTCTTGTCCAAGAAGTATTATTTGAGAAGTATTGGAATGAGATTAGTAGCCTTAATGCCAAAATCAATTAAGTTTTAGCGTGGTAAGTTAAATGAATTCCAATTGTCGATCTAATTAATCATGCCAAAAGCAATTTTTATTTTAAAAAAAATTAAATTGATACTACAGTGATATTTTTTAGGAACCCTATTCTAGTGTATTGGGATGGATGATTCAACATTTCGACAATTAAAAGAGTCCAAATACTTTCATCCAGAAGTAACCGATGTAATTATTGACCATAATATGATGCTCGATCTGGTTATAGATGCTGTAGGTATTACAGAAAAAGGATACGATACAGTAATAGATTCAGTCATGTTCAACTTTCTATTAAAATATTTCAAACATGGAATTGATCTCATTGATAAGCGTATAAAGGAAACAGGAGTCAAGATGAGAATGATAGTAGATGCCAATAGAGAGAACATAGATTTAATAAATGCAATTAAATTCTATGAGATCAGACACATAGATGGAATAAGAGGTAATTTCGTAATATTTGATAATAGAGCTTACATGGTGTTTATCTTCCATAAAGAAAGTGAACAGCCAGACCAGACATTATGGAGTAATAACAGAAGCCTTGTAGATAAGCAACAATCTCTGTTTGATAAAATGTGGGAAATTGCTATGCCTCTTTCTGACAGAAAAAAAGAACGAATATACACAAGTCCCAAACTATCAGAAAACAACTACAAATCCTGATGAAATTCAAAATGAGATTGAAAGTATTGTAAGGCGATGTAGAACGGAGTTAATGATAATATCTTCTGCGAGATTGTTAAATCTGTTAATTGCCACACCTGATTTTTTAACTCACTTATCAACCATATTAAAACGTGGGGGAAAAATTAAAGTGTTGTCTAATGAATTGGACACTGATATTACTAACAAATTTAATTTCATAAACAGTTTGAAGTTAGATGGCATAATTGAATACAAATGTTCAAATCAGATAGATAGATTTAATGAATTAGTAGTTTTATGTGATAGTAAATCAATGATTCGTCTAAATCTTGATATTTCTTCCAAGCAAACTGTATATTTCTCCAGTGAACAATCTGCAATTGCAGTTCAGGAAATATTATTTGAGAAATATTGGAATGAGGTAAAGAGTCTGGAAATCACTAATAATTGATCTTCTAATTGGTTGTCGGATTACTCACTGATCTATGACTCTATCCACCGAACCCTTATGCCCTATGGAACTTAATCCCACCGAACCAGCTACTAAGCTATAGTAACGATATAAGAACATTTGATTTAGTTTATTCGAAATAAATAAAGGCGAAAAAGAAAAGAGTCGGTCTTTGTCCATAGCTCTGGATATTTATTCACATATCCTGGATGCAGTCTATAGTTGCAATCTACACACGTCCGTTTACCATCTCACTCCTATTCTATATTTTGAAATTACAAGTTGAGTAGAAGTGATGGTTATCTTATCCCATTTGTCATTTTATGCCGGATTCTTTCATTATGAGTTCAATTAAAAATTGAATATCAAAATATTTTTTAACATGTTCAATGAAATGTAAATACCATAGTCCACAAATAAAGGTCTTATACATTTCCTTCCTTGTGTAAGACCTTATAAAATACGGAATTGGACAGACAAATATATTCAAATTATTGGATCAACAGAATAATGTTGTCACAAATTTCTATTGAACATAGAAATGATGCCATGATTCCCAAGTATTGCTATTTTAGCAAATCTGATCGCATTGACAATATGGACATAGATAGGGAGTATAAGCCAAAAAAAACATCTATTTCTGACTTTGTAGAAGGTAAAAAAGGTTAACCTTGACGAAGCTTGTATTTTAGTTAAAAGTTGTAAAGATGTCGAAGATACACATCCGCTGTACTTATATTTATCGACTCGGTGAATACTGCATGATTAAAACAAAGATAACAATGGCTATTATTCTTATCTCACTTGTTGGAATGGTAGTTAATTCTGGAGGTATTGCTGTATCAAATGTTTAGGCTACAGCTGATGAATCTGATAAAACACAGTCTTCTAATGACAATGCCCGATCCTCTGATAACAGTACTACTCAAACTTTTAGTGATGAATTACCACCGTCTGATGACAATAATAA
>JANWKP010000220.1 GCA_025451315.1 Nitrososphaerales archaeon
AACGTCCAGTGACCTTAGCCTGTGTTTTTCCGGAATATCCTCCTCAATCTGGCCACCTCGTGGGCGATCGGGCAGCGGATCATCATCACCAAGTCGAGGGTCAGCCTCCCAGAAACTGTCCGCCTTGGCGAGACGTCGCCTCAACTCACCAACGGTCTTTGGCCTATCGTCTTTTGAATCGCTAGTCATGATAATCTCCAAAAATATATTTCATTACTCTGTCTTTTGATTGTAGATATTTAAATTTTATGGTATTTAATTGCATTACCATCCAATTACGTAAAATGCCAACCAAAAGTTAATGGCAAAAAGTAGGACAGATACAGGGGAACGTAGAAAATATAAAGATCTTTTGAAAGGCCGGTTTAGATTAACTAAAGTAACACGAATAGAACCTGAAACCTATACTGACAGTATATATGACAAAGGGGAAGGTTCTACTTCCAAAACCATTAAGAGCCTAATAGAAAAAGGAAAAAAAGTCGCGTTAAGGGTCCTGAAATGATGTTAAATGATTATTAAAATTATAACATAGCTAAAAATCATAAATATCGACACGTAAACTTAATTATTGGAGATGAGTTACTATAATTCCTGAAAATATAACAAATGAACATATCCTTAAAGCAATAGAAGAGATAGATAAAAATGGAGTTCCAGAAAATAGATTTTCAGAAAAGTATTTTCTAGTTCACAATAACTTTCTATATCCTCCGAAATATATCATTTCTAAGGCCAGTCTATTTACCAACTCTTAGGAACTTGACTCATCTCAATTCTCTGGAGGTACTGAAACTAATAAGTATCTAGAAAGGTTAGGTTTTGAAGTAGGTAAAAAACCAATAGCATTCCATCTTGGATAATAGATTATTACAAATATTTCGGGATTACAATCATCTTATCAGTCTAAAGTATTCGTTGTCCATAAGGATACCCTGTTTACTTTTGATTTTTTCACTGATGCATTAAAGGTTCCAGAAACGCTCCCAGTATGTGAAGAAGTATTAATGTCATTCAAATTTACTGTATAAAATACATGTTCCTGTCATCCACTCCAAACTCATCTCCTAAACCATTGCTCTTTGGTAGAGATTCTGAACTTAAACAAGTTTTAGATTCTATCAACAATAATGAGAAAAGTATTACCTTATAACTGGAGAATCAGGTATAGGGAAATCTCAATTTTTGGACGCTCTTAATTATTGGTTGAAAGAAAAACAAGAGGATAAAGATTCCAGTCTCTTTATCGGATATTATGATAGAAACATCGCAGCAAATGCAGAATATCCATCATTGCTTTATCCATTCGATAATATATTATTCATTCTATTGTTGAACATTAAAGAAGCACAAAATCTTGAGGAACAGGTTGACCAAACATTAACAAGGTTGAGAGACTCTGAAAGGTTTTGGAAAAGATGATGGTCTTCAATTAGTCGAAGCGTTACTCGATGATATATCTAAAAAGGTTGGATTTGAGGAAATTTACAAATTTTCAAAGAAATTCTGGGATAGATTTAACAATCAAAAGTCTAGTGTGATGTCTTTGGAAGAGTATGTTTCAACAACTTCCAAAGATATTCTTCAAATATTTATCAAATTATGTGAACTATTAGCAAATGAATTTAAGGAAAGGAAATTCCTAGCAATTTTTGACCAATTTGAAAACGTGGGAAAGGCTACATTGCTATAGATCATTCTACCCTTAAAGCCTATGTCTATGATCCTTTTTCCAATACAGTTTCTGTCATTTCTAAAGAAAATGACACCAAGATAAAGGATATATCTGTAGGAAATGGCCCCTCCTACCTTGCCATAGATGCCTACTAAGGAGTCATTTATGTGTCAAATTCTGAGTCCAATAGTATTTCTGTAATTGATGCAATAGAACAGAAGGTGGTGGGAAGATTCTTTTTTAATCCCAATTTCTAAATCGTTTAAGATATTGAATTCTCCATATTTTGTCTTTAATTTATCCACATATGGGGCTAAACTGAAAGCATGATAATGTAAGATTCGTTCGATTATCTCATCAATTTCGAATGATCTATCGGTAATCTCGGATGCGAAAGCCATTATCTCAAAAATATTTTGTTCTATTTTTTTTAAGTCCGATGTATTTTCTATAAATTTGTGCTCCTTGATCCCATTTATCTTATCTTTGTATCTTGCTGTATCAATTTGAGTAAAATAACCCAGCAAATAGTACGGGAATAAATATTCGGCAAAAAGATATGCGAAATGTCCAGTGAGTCTTCCTATCTCATTAACATTCGGGGGTTCCTTAAAATGTTGCTCAGAGATTAAGACAGTTGTTCCTTTGAACATATGGTTCTTAAGCAAGCGCCGGTCTTGATACGTTACTAATGAATTTCTCAGCCTTGAACAAACGTAGGGGGAAATATTTAGAAAGTGTAAATATGAAATATATTCCGAACACCATTCATCGAATTTATCGAAATCTATATTATTAGTCGAATATATGTGCACAGATGGACATGTCTCATCTGATTGCGGATTAATAAATAATCCACAACTATGATTAATTAAGGAATTCATTAGTTGCCGTTCTAGAGTTTCAGTAATTTCTTCGTTTTCTGGACCTCTGCGTGTTTCCCCTCTTGAGAGAACTTTATCATTTATTTTATCTATCATGGGGATAAATTCTTGTGAATCCCGGAACGAAGTTTCCATATCTACTGATTCGAACCTTTCGTCGACTGTGCATTCATATGTCAAAAAGAAAGCATAAGGATTATTTCCAATGGTGACTTCAAATGAATCGATAAATTCAGGTAGTTCTGTAATTGATGAATCATATCCTAGATAAGCGAGTGGTTTTGGATCCAGTATATTATCGACAGGCTTATTAGGCTGCTGAAATTTTGTAGCATTTAATATGTATCCAATATGTGCATGTCTAAAATATGAATACTTATGACTGTTATTCTCTATTTTGTAATCTCTGATTTTTTGAATAATGTCAGGATATCGTTCTACTTTCCTACCAAGGTTAAACAGATCGGTCAGTTTATCACAAAGTAATTCTTTATCTTGCATTAGAACCATATCATACAGAATTATACTTTTTAGTTTGATAGGAAAACTGCTAACGTTCTTGGTAAAGTCATTAATATCCAAATATCCAATAGCCACAAATTCTCGCCTTTTGATCCTTAGTCGATGTTTTATATAATTATGAAGATTTGAAGGTTTCTTTCTTTTCGCTTGAGGTTCGATCATAAATAGTAACTGGCATAGAATATTTTACCAATTTATCAGAAATGCAGAATAGATGAGATTCAGATGATTTAGGGGAATTTTGTTTTTGTAATACAATACAAATCTGTTATTGTTACCATAAGTATATTCATGCGGAACAATGAGTTCAGATCCGAATTGAGTCAAACAAAATACCTATGTTCAAGTTATTACTTTAAGTCAGAAACGGACCGATTGATCAATATCTGTCATGAACGCAGTTGAACTTTTAGGAATTCGACCTTTAGATATTCTTCCAAGTGCAGGCGATAACCAATTTTCTTTTCTTACTTTGATCGGTATAAAATTCTCAACTTCACCATATGGTGCTAGGTAAAGTCCTATTGATCTGCATTTATTCAAGAGTGATCGCACCTTTCTTCGGTCGTTGACGCCGAATCCTTTCAATCCATATTTCTTTATTTGCTCCGTTTTCGATTGACTAATTATTTGAGATATTGAATCTTTAAATTGTCTTACTGATTTGTCTTCCAAAGTTTTAATAGAATTGATATACATAGAAATCTTATCGGATAAGGAAGAAACGATTTTAGATTCCGATTCTCCGTATATCAATGAATCTATCGCGTTTCGACCATCGATAATTTTTGTAGGTAACTTACTGTTCTTATCCATGCCTTAACCACCTTAAAAAACTCACTTTTATTAAGAAGTAAATCAAAATCTGTGATGATTCTGAATTTTATCTCGGTCTCTTTAAGGATAGGAATTACGTTTTTTATTCCTTGTTTTCCATTCGTATTAATAAATAGGATATCTTCATATTGATTCATTAATTTATTATATGCGGCCCTATAGACGACCCGATCACGATCTCCTTCACATAATATTACGCCATAGTAAAATACTGAATCCAGCATCGAAAGATTTGACAGGATAGGATCTTTATTGAATTTGTTAATGGTGGCCGGCTTTAATTGAGTAAATTGTGTCATATCGTTATCTCGCTCAACACGAAGAATATTGACCTCTTCAAATCTAGAAAAACTATCTACAAACGCCGGACTATGGGTAGCCATGATGATTTGGTTATATAATTTCAACGATTCTTGTATTATCCACCTGCCAAGGATTTTAGCCTGTGTGGAGTGAAGGAAGGCCTCAGGTTCGTCTATGAGAATTATTCTATTTTTACAAGTCAGTATACTAACTACGATTCCGACAAAACTCTTGAACCCGTCTCCTTGCTCATCAAGATAAGGAAAGTTCTTCATCTACTGTATTAATTTGTCATAATCTTTGGGAATTGCAGAATTTTCAAAGTCACCTATTCCTCCCACTTTAAAAGAAAGTAGTCCTGGAGTGTACCTATCCAAAATTATGGACATATGAAAAGCGGTCTGAAATACTTCTTGTAATTTATCTTGGTTTGTAGGTTTTTGACAAAAAGCCTGAAGTAAAGGAAGACCGTTATCTTGTCTGGGATCGGTAGGACTTAATGATTTCGCTAAATCCAATCGAGAAGAAGCATCTAAAAGCAATACTCTGGTCTGTCTGAAATTCTGATTAAACAAATTTACATCCTTCGATTTTAAATTTTGTTTACAATTCTCCAGATCAATTTTGGTTATTTCAAAACTATTCACCTTTCTTTGTTCAGAATCATAAAAAAATACTCTCTCTTTGTCTGATATATACGGATCACTACGAATTGTTAAATCAGAGACTGCATCATCGAAAATAAGTGGATACTCAAAATCATTCGAACTTAGTTTTTGAATGACAATGGTTATTCTGTCAGGACTCTTCATCTGACCATAAATGTCTTCTAAAATTTGAGATTTACCTGAATTATTGGGCCCCACCAATAAATTACTTTCTTCAGTTCGATTGGGATATTTTTTTTGTTTTGATTATTTTTAATTTCACACAGTATCTAAACCTATTGTTATAGATTTATTTAGTATAATCTATGAATATTTCTATTGTCACATCACTGAAAAATGCTGCTCCAATTTATGGCTGATACTCTAGCCCCGCACTGTTAAAAATGATGAGGAATAAGAATAGCATAAAATTATCATATTGAAATCAAAAAAATTAAGAGGTTTCATAAAATCTTACTCATATAATGATTTCTGTTTATTATAGAAAAATCAATTGAATATTCTAATTTCAAAATAAAGTTATTAACTCCAATATATTAATATGGATATTGAACCCTTTTACCTATCCTACTCAAACCCCCTTGGGCCCATTACGTATTATAGTAACAGTTTTTTATTAAAAACAGCACGAAAATGTGATTTTAGAACCTTTTTCATATTGAAGAATAATCAAAACAACCTTGTTAATAGATGTAATAATGAAGTCAAGATTGCGCATGAAAATTTGAAGTAATCATGTTTCTAGATAATTGACCATGTAACTTTCAGAAGGTTGTTAATTCAAATTATTTATACTTGGCATATAATTCTATTTGGATCAATATACTAGTTTCTAATCATTGACCGATTTTCTTAGTTTTCTTAATATGTTTTCTAATTCTTTTCCATGCTTGTTTAGTCTCATAATTAGTGTGTATAATATCTGATTCCTATAATTTTCCATATCTTTCAAATTCCCTAACAAAATGAGTTTGTATCCATTCTAAGACCTCTTCTCTTTTAATCCCTAAATATTTATAATACTTGCAGTTAATGCAAAATATAGCCAATGATCAAAAAAAACAAGAAATCAATACGGATCATGAGAATTGAAAATGATTGCGTGATTATTGTTCGAACAATACCGATGTGGCTTGCTCATGTGACATTTGGAATAAATGGATAATAAATTGACAATTCACCATTTGATCATTATTTGCATTATCTTTTATTCATTGACTTTTTTGTCTCACGTTAGTTCGACTTCTGCTCAAACTACTTCCATTATACTTTCTAATGAGTATGATAGCGAGGTCGACAGAAATAATAATCGTCTGCTATCAGTCAACCCTGAAACTAACAAAATCTACGTCACAAATGGAAATAACATTTCAATAATAAATGGTGCAACTAATGAAGTGGTTTCATCTATTTCACTAGGAGATAACCCTACTGACATAGCCGTCAACCCAGAAACTAACAAAATCTATGTCATAACGAGTTCTCCTAGAATGTGGATAATTGATGGGGAAACCAATAATTTGACTACAGTATAGAATAGTCAGTATCGAGACGCTAAAGATATTGCCGTCAACCCTGAAACTAACAAAATCTACATTATTAATTTGAGTCAAAACTCATTGTCAATTTCGAACGGCTTAACCAACAAAGTAGAAACTAGCATATCGTTAGATCAGAATCCCACAGGGATAGCCGTCAACCCTAAAACTAACAAAATCTATGTTGTTAATTCAGATTCTGATTCGATTTCAGTCATCGATGGAAAAATGACTAAACCCATTTCTAATTTAGATAAATTTAGACAAGAAGGAATTGGGATTGAGACTGAGAAGGAACCTACTGATATTGCCGTCAACCCTGAAACTAACAAAATCTATGTTGTTAATTCAGATTCTGATTCGATTTCAGTCATCGATGGAAAAAATGATAAAGTCACTGCTAATGTTCAGATTGGTGAGAATCCTACAGGGATAGCCGTCAACCCTGAAACTAACAAAATCTATACCGCCAACTCCAAATCTGATACAGTTTCAGTTATTAATGGTTCTATTAACAAAGTAGATGCAACTATTTCAGGATTTGATTTTCCACAAGATATTGCAATGGATGTGGAATCAAACACGATTTATGTAGCAAACGGTGGTGAACAATTTTCTGATATATCTGTGATAAATGGTCTAACAAATACAATATCTGATAATTATTCTACGCATGGAGAAGCAGCGCATATCTCATTTGACCATGAAACTCACAAAATCTATGTAACTTATTTCTTTTATTACTTTGTTACTGTTATAGATTCAGATACCGGTCAAGAAATTTTGAACTTTCCTGTAGAAGGACCTTTAGAAGATATTGTGGTTAATCCGGCAACTGGTATTATCTATTCGACTTACCTTGATTCCCTATTGGTAATAGATGCTGAGAGTGGAGATATTCTAAATAAGATAACTTTGGGAAGAGATTTGGGTCACCTTGCTTTTAATCCTGCTACTAACAAAATTTATGTAATAGATTCCTCCTCTAATTATCTTTCAGTCGTCGATGCTGAAACATTAAACCTTGAAACTACAATAAATATAGGGGAACAATCAGGGGGATTGGCCATCGATTCATCAACAAATACAATTTACGTCTCTAATTCTAACCATAACAATGTTTTGTTAATTGATGGCAAGACTAATGATTTGATGATTCCTGCGACTTTGAATAGTAACCCATCCACTGGAGGCAATATAAAGTGTAGTGGTGAAAAAATAATAACAAACCAGCAAATTAGGTTGAAATATAATTCTATGTGTCTTGCTGAAAATAATAAAGGATACCAATTTGTAAGTTGGGTTCAAAACATAGGAGATAATTCAACAAAATCAATAATTTCTTCCCCGATCTCCAACTCTCCATTTGATTTTATTCTGAATGTATTAGATAATAATTCAACTGATGAAGGGTCTAAATTTATAGTCAATTCGTCGGGTAGTTACACCGCAAATTTTCAAGCCCTTCCGCCTCCAATACCACAAGATAGCCTGATTGCCCTTTATACCCTCACCGCTGGTATTTTCTCCACTTGGTTTATCCCAAATTTCGCTCGTTGGTTAAATTCAATATCACAAAGGAGGAATATGATGCAATACTTTACCAAACTAACTAATTTTGAAAATCAGATTGAAATAGATGAAGATCCAGAAGAACTTAGAAAAAAAATTATAGAATCATACGCAAAAGGAAAGATATCTGAATCCCATTACAAAATACTAACAGAAAAGTTTTTAGACATATATAAAAACAACAAATCAGCATAAATTTGTTTATTCTTGTATATAAAAATCGTTATTAATATCGATTTGTTGATAAAGTTATTGAACCCTGTTACCTACAAGAACCAAACCCCCTTGGGCCAATTACGACAATGGTTCTTTTAAGTGGGTTCTACAAATAAAAGGTATCAGGAAAAAGTGTTAGAATTCAAATATAAAAATGAAGATCCAGTTGTAGGAGAACTGTATCTGTTTGCACTCAAATCACCAGTAACCAAAGACAAATACAAAAGAAGACTAGAGAATTTTTTAATTTTATTTACATAAAGGGGGAATCGTTTAACGAAAAATGTAGTAATTTTGTTAATCTTTCAAATTCCCTTGCAAAATGAGTCTGTATCCAATCTAGGACGTTCTCTGTCAACTCCTACTTTACACATTCAGTAGTATTTACAGCAAAGTCATGATCGAATTCTTCTGTTGGGATTTTAAATATTCCTAGGTGTATATCAATGGGTATAGGATTGAATTCATATCCGTCAATTGGATCTGGTTGAAATAAGAATCAAGGCACCGCATTAAGATAACAGAGGCGTCATAATTTAACAATTCCAATCTCCAAAAGGCACAGAAAAAACGAGGTTTTAGATTATCAGAAAAATTTGTGTAATAACTGACGGGGTAAAATCCATTACGTAGGGGCAGGCCCTAAACAGTTCTGGCTCACAAAAGTCCTGCTCTGGGAAAAACAATATGTCTGTAAGTTCATACTTACAGGAACTAAAAAACGATGGCTTGCTAGATGAAATGAATTCGAAACTAGACAGGAGAAGAAAAATATATTACCCTATTGTGGATACATCACAATTTCAAAAATATTATAGCCATGGCAGAAGAATAGATAATTGCACGAATGTATGTGAAAATGATAATAATTTACAATGCGCAAGATTAACATTATCAAATAATTACAATAAAATTATAGGTAACTGGTTAAATTTAGAAATTTTGGACCTCCTAAAATATGGAATCAGTAAAACAAATATGTTCAGATTATTAGATGAGGACCACAACCAGTTATGCCTCTGTCAATTTGTAAAAGAATACAATAAATTCGGGTCATTAATTCGATATTTTTAGTATGATGAAAATTGCATTTATTCTAGCAAAATCTTTGAAAATATGATAAAAATACAGAATACATACTAATAACTTAGCTAATTTGAATAAATATAATCAATTCGTGTATTTTCTAATTATTATTAATTAACAAATCGTCCAATTCGTTTTCTTTTATACTGCTTGATTAATAAAGCAAAGATGAAATATATAAATTCTTGAAGACATTCTTTTAGTTATTTGGCAATAAGGAACCAAAGAAATCCAAAAACCAGTAAACCCGTAGATTACACTCTTGAAAATCAAAAAATTACCTTTGACTTTCTGAAATCTCATCTTTGGAGTGCTACGGATATTCTCCGGGGTTCATTAGATCCAGGTGAATATAGGCAACCAGTAATGACTTTATTGTTTCTGAAACGATTGAATGACACCTTTGAAGAGAATGCAGAGAAAATGATTAAAGAAGGCAAAAACAAGAAAGAAGCATACGAGAACAGAAGAAGACATTACTTCTTTGTCCCTCCTACTGCCAGATGGTCAGTTCTTTCGTCATGTGCTGAAAATATCGGCGAGAAAATTGATGATGTATGTCGCATTATAGAAAGAGAGAACAAGGATTTGGAAGGAGTTCTTACAAATACAAAATATAATGATAAAAGAAAGTATCCGGATGACAAACTCCGGTCATTAATCTCTCATTTTAATTCTCCACGATTAAGAAATGAAGATTTAATGAGAGAGGATATTTTTGGAGACTCTTATGGATATCTCTTGGCAGAATTTGCAGATGAAACTAAGAAGAATGGAGGTGAATTCTTTACTCCTAGAGAAATCGTTCGGTTATTGGTGGATTTAGTAGAGCCAAAAGAAGGTATGAAAATATGTGATCCTACATGTGGATCAGGCGGGATGCTTATTGAATCTAGGAAATATGTTGAAAGAACAGGAGGGAATCCCAGAAATTTAGTCTTAGAGGGTCAAGAAAGCAACTACGGAACTCTTGCTATGTGTAGAATGAATATGGTTCTTCATCATATAATAGACTTTAAGATTGAATATGGCGATGTTCTTACCAATCCTAAGTTGATAGAAGGTGGACATTTAATAAAATATGATAAAGTATTGGCGAATTTTCCTTTCAGCATGAATTGGGATAACAAGCAAGCCAGCAATGATCCATATAATAGATATGAGTTCGGTATTCCCCCTGGACAGGATAAGGCTGATTTTGCATTTATTCAACATATGTATTCATCGTTAGATGAAAAAGGTCAGGTTGCAGTTATATGCTCACAGGGTGTTTTGTTCAGAGGAAAAGAAGAATCTAGAATAAGAGAAAATATGATAAAAGCAGATATCATTGAAGGTGTTATTGGTTTACCACCTAAACTTTTCTATGGCACAAGAGTTCCAGCATGTGTATTAATCTTAAACAGGAGTAAACCGAAGGAGAGAAGGAACAAAATCATCTTTATCCATACAGCAAAGGATTATCAAGAAGGAAAAACGCGGAATCTGCTAAGAGAACAAGATATAGAGAAAATTGTCAACGCGTTTAAAATGTATAAGGATATAGAAAAATTCTGTCATATTGCCGATCTTGAAGAAATAAAAGAAAATGAATTCAATCTTAGTGTTCCGCGATATGTTTACATTTCTAACGTAGATGACGAGATAGACATTCGGGAAACAATTGATAGATTAACAAAAGTGGAACAAGAAAGAACGGAATTAGCAAGTAGGGTGCGACATGATTTAAAGCAATTGGGATATAGATGACTGATCAGGTCAATCAATTTAATAAAACGAAACTAGTTCAGTCTAGGTTTAAACATCTAATTGAATTAATACCTGAAGAATGGGAAATATGCACGGATTCTGATATTACAGAGACAGTTCAAAGTGGTCTTTCCAGACTATTATCTCCAGATGATATAGGTTACAGAATGTTAACATCCGAAAATATCCAAAATGGTAAACTAGACACATCCAGCAAAAAATATTGGTATTCAATTGATAACCGGGGAGTAGATCTTAACAAATATATTTTGAAAGATGGGGATATCCTTCTTAATTTTATAAATAGTTCTGCCCAAATAGGAAAGGCCTGTATGTTTTGTAAGCAAGATAGAGATTGGATATATACTACGAATGTATTTAGAATAAGGGTCAAAATTACTAAGATTATCCCGGAGTTTTTCCTATACTTTATCGGATTAAAATTTTTCCAAAAACAAATTTTAGCAATAACTCAACCAGCAATAAATCAAGCGAGTTTTTCCAAAACAGATCTTTTGAAAATTGTTGTATTTAAGCCAGAATTAAAAGAACAGAGAAAAATTGTTAATATCCTTTCAAATATGGATGATCTACTTCAAAAAACAGATCAAGTAATAGAACAAACTCAAAAACTGAAGAAAGAACTCATCAATCATTTAATTGTTAGTGATTATGACATTTTAGGTTCGATTGAGAAAAATTTACCTAATAACAAAAAATATGTTCAACTGTCTTCTGTCACAGAGATTAATCCAAAACATACTTTGAAGAAAGATATTGAATACCCATTTGTGGAAATGGCTGCAATTAATGAAAGAACGAAATCTATAAAATATTTTGGAAAAAGAGTTACGTGTTCAGATTATGCGATATTCAAAAATGATGATGTCATCTTTGCGAGGATTACACCGTGTACGGCGAATGGTAAAATATGTTTAGTATCTAGTTTAAAGGAATATGGTATAGGCTCAACCGAATTTATCATCTTAAGATCAAAGGATCCTGGTGTAGTTTTACCTCATTTTCTATACTATTACTGTCAAACCGACAAAGTTAGAAATTATGCTATTTCCCAAATGCGAGGGGCAACTGGTCGGCAAAGAGTTCCAGACTACGTATTTAAAAATGAATTATACATTGTATTACCTGATCTAAATAATCAACAAAAGATTGTAAGAACAATCTCTAATTTAGAACAACTGATTAATTTTTATGAACTTGA
>JANWKP010000221.1 GCA_025451315.1 Nitrososphaerales archaeon
CTTTAGGATAGATCCATTACATGTGAGAGGATATGCCAAGACTTGTGCAACAGTACTACTATCAGTACTGCTCTATCAGATACTTGTTTATTATAACTGTAAAACTAGAAAAGATAATCCAAGAGCAATCAAATACATGCTAGGAACATAATGACTGAAAACATCCTACTATTGTTAGCGTCATAAAATTTTTTTATTGAATTATGACCCAGTCTCAATTATATAAGGTTTAATTATTATGCTTTTTTTCTCCTGTTAAAAATTCGTTCATCGTGGTCGTAATTGATTACTATTAAACATTCTCCGCAGAGTCTAAGAGTTCCCACCACATTCTCAGGATCATCATTATAGTAGTAACATAAATCAGATAGGAATTTAGAAAAGTTTCCCACAGAAATCACATCGGCTTGTAATAATTATAAAAATTATTTTCCAATCAATATTTCTGCCTAATCGATCACCATCTCTATCTTCATAACCATTATAGAAATTCATTATTTAGCAGTCATCTTGATTTGATCGTAGTTCAGACTTTTCTAGCCTTCTCTTTCTATTTTTCCTTTTTGCATAAGTAAAAAATACAAATCCTTGTAATTAGTTTTAAACGTAATCATACTTATCGGTGGTATATATTTTTGTATGCCGTATCAAGTCTAGTCTCTATAAAAGAAGATTCTCACCACTATATTTATGCAAATAATTAGAGTATTAGAATATTAGACAAAACTTAATGGTAGATAGTAAAGATCAATCATTGTAAATAATAATATTATTCTTTTTTGAACTATCTGATTCGCTTATTTCATTATTATAAATTATTTTTGGCAGTTCTTGTTGGTGTTTCGATCGTGAAGGAAGTTGTATTTTTATATGATTTTCTAATATCGTATTTGACTGCTTTATAGCAGTGATACTTGCAGATTCTAATTTCAAAATATTTATTGCTATTGATTCTGCTGTAGATACTAAATTAGGTAAATCACTTGTTTTAGTATGGGGATGCTGAATTCTATCAAATAAAGCATGATATAAATTTGACATACGGTCTTTGAGTGTTTGGACTTCCAACCATATAGCACTATCTGTTCTTTCCTTTTGTATTTCTTCTAAATGGATTGATATCTTTTTTTTGTATTTGTAATAGTTCCTCTCAGACAACAATACAGTACGCATAATATCCTTGTCTTTTTCTCCCTTGATTAGTCTATATTGTATCTCATTCATTCGCCATTGTATACGTGACCTATTTGCTCTTTTTAGTTCTCTTTGAATATTTGATGATATCGATGACAAAATCTGAACTATAATGAACTAAAATGACTAAAAGAGTTTTGCTTGTTCATTTATTTATACTTGAACAATAATGTGTACAACTTCTTATACTTGTCATCTTTTTTTATCTTTTCTTGACTCATTGGTCCTATTCCTTTATGAATTGCACTTTTCAGGGCTAAATGAATTCTATAATTAACAAAATTTCTATAATTGTCTACTCTTTCGAAAGAATTGCATTTATCTAACCATTCTTTGATTATTTGATAGGATTTCTCATATGATAACTTTTTGATATTTATCAAATATGGTGCCAAAATCAAATCAACAATAAGTTTCCTACAATCTGGAAATGGATTAGTAAGTATGATTTTGTCTATCCATTTATAATAACTAGTAGTAGGAGAATTGATGATAATGCTTCTACTATTATTGTAATTATTATTGTAATTATTATGCTCTTGATCTGTTACTTTTTGTTCTAAATATGTTCTAAAATCTTCTATAAATTCCCTTGTGATAGATGGTCTAACTCCATTCCATTTTTGAACTAGTTTTACTTTAGCACCATATTTGGAATTAATTGATCCTGGAATCCTTATTTGGCATGACTTGAATGAAGGATAATTATTTTTGTCTGCTTTACCTTTTGATAAATTATCTTTTCCAAATCTCAAAAACTCTTGTGAAATGAAAAAATTATTATTTTTATTTTGGTATTTTTGAAACTGTTCTATTTGTTCTAAAATTGGACATTCTATTGGTTGTAAAATGTGATAGCCATTTCCAGACCAATTAATGGTAGGATGCCCATTTAATTTTTCTTTGATATGTTTCTTTGTTTTTGATATGGCATTTTCAAAACTTTTATCGTTTTTGAAGTTAGATCTATCTATATCAATAAATATTAAATCTGGAGGATAACGCTGGATTCCATGATATTCAGTATAGGAAGGAAATGCATTGATTCGGCAATCTACAAATGATGATGCTTTAAAATAAAACATAGCCTCTTGTTTTGAGAATACTTCTATTTGTCTTCCTTCTGATTTACTAGTTTGTATTTTTCTAGGGAATAATTTATCTTGGTTAAAATGAGATAAAAGAAAATTTAAATCATTTTCTATATTTGTTATTATTGAATTTGTTGATGCTTGTAATGTCAATTTAGATCTCTGTCTCCATTTAATTCCCTATACTGCTCTTCTGTTCGTAAATCCTACCCCCAGGTTTAAATTGAAATCCTTTAAGAGATTCTTCTTCTTGACCTTCCTCTTCAGATGATGATGAAATGCTATCTGATGTATCTGATGTATCTGATCGAGTAGTTGACTGCTCATTTACAATTTTTTTATTATTTTCTTCATTTACATGACTCTGAGGTTGATCAGATAGATCAGATAGGGATGAGGAGGAGGAAGAAGGATTATTAGAAAAAGAAATATCGTAATATACTAATGTTTTAGGTTTAAGACTTACAAACTTTACATTTTGTTTCTGTTCTACCATATCTACGATATTTCTTAATTCAATATTATGCTCCAAGTCCCATTTTTTTCTCAAATAGGTATTGACTTGTTTATTTTTCTCTGAGGCTATTTTACAAAGTCCTTTTACCGAATACTCAATATTTTTATTTTCTTTTAATATGTTGTAAAATATCTTTACGGTTAGATCTCTTGGATTTTGAATTTGCTCAATCAAGGTACCATATTGGCTATACATTAATTGAAGCGAATTCATTGTTTTTCTAGCAATATTGTCATCAATTTCCCATGAAAGATTTAATTTGGCTTGTGCTCCTGCAATTCGCTTGATAGAAAAGAATGACCGATTAGTTGCTACACCTTCTAATTTTGCATTAATCCAAAACCGATTCAATCTATATTTTGTTGTACCTACAAATTCTGGTTCTATTGTTTTTACATATTGCAGATATTTACTTAGAAAATTGTAATAATGCGGCTTTTTATTGGCAATTTTATCCAACTCTTCAGTAAATCCTTCCAACTCTTCTTCCGTCTGATTGTCAAAAAAGCCATATGTCTGATCAATTCGATCCAACAGATTTGGTTTGATAACAATCATTTTGTCTTTAGACATTTTGGAAGATTCCCATTTTGTTCCGATTGGATTGGTTGTGAATATTAAAGTCGTAGGAGCATCAATCGATATGTGCTCTCCCCATTTATCTAAAGTAGTTTTCCCTTCTTCGGCTATCCCAACTAAATGTCCCTGGTCATCATACAATAATGCTGATGCTTCATTTATTACGACATGTGAATTTTTAGCGGCTACAACAACCCCGTATTTAACCATCAGACTATCGTTTTCTTTGTCCACTATTCCTACAAGGCTCTTACCTGATGCACCTGCAGCATCTACCATTCTAGAATTGGGGTTGACTTTTGTTGATTCTACAGATAACGCTGTTTTTGCAGTTCCTGGATCACCTATTAAGTTCGTATGGATTCTGCCTCTTCTACCATTATCTGCTCCATTCTCTTTTTTACTGCCCCCAATTATTGATCGTAGTATTCCCATCTTTGCATCTGAATGACCATGAACATTGGGTGCAAACATCGCTGTAACTCGTTGCTCAAAGATCATAGGTTTAATTTTCTTAACCCAGTCAGGCCTTTCTTCTCGTTTGGTATCTTTGAATCTGTTTATTGCTTCAAATTCTTTTCTATAAGCGTCAACACAAACCTTCTTCCACTTATGAAAGATCTCTATATCTGTTTGTGTATTATTTATCTCCTTTCTATTCTTGTAAATAATTAATTTATTAGAATGTAGAACATTGACTATCTTAGATCCATTATTGCTTGATATTTTTTGTGTACATAAATCACCTTCTATGTTTACTATCTCTCCATCAATTATTTTATTTGAAGCATCACCATACATGACAACATTTAATCTGTCGAATTTTTCCTCTATTGTGTCTACATCATCAAGTAGGATTATCTTTGCAATTTCATAATCATGTTTAACATCTAAGGAACCAAAAATTCTACATACACGACATGATGGTCGAGTTCCTGTAGAAGTATCAAGAGTTTTAGGCATATCTCTAATAGGTGGATAAAAATTCAACATATCCTCATTTTGACATTCAGGATTGAGACATTTCCATTGGGATCTTAATATGACCTTAAAGTTTGTAGACCGGCCTACTATTCTTCCAATAATTTTTGTTGGACCTTCAACTAGCGTTCTTATTGCTGGTAATACTCCTAAAACTGGTATGTCATTCTTATTTTGTTCTTTTTCTTCTGTAACTGCTAATTGTGAATCGCTATTATTATTTTTTTTAATATTATGACCATTGTTAAGTTGATCAGATACATCAGATACATCAGATAGGTTTTTTTGTTGTTGTTTCTGTTGTTCATTTTGTATTAAATAACTTCTGATCAAAGAACCATTTTCGTTAATGGCACTATAGATCCCGATGTTATGTTCGTCACTAACACTTTTGTATGTTTTTCGTATGTTGAATTTATTCGCAAACTTGTCCCATCCATTTTTCTCTTTGATTATATCTATTGGGACATCAAGATTGATCGCTGGATTATATATAGAATTGAACCTTAGTTTGACATAATAATCATCAGTATCTACATAGAATTCAATTCCTAAATCCTTTAATTTCTCTGGTAACTTAAGTGGAATTTTATTGTTAATAGACATCTTCATTATTTTTTAGAGAGGGTCCCAACCTCTTCTGTTCTCGATCTTTATTTTTCTTGTCTTTAAGTAAGATAATTAATTCATGTATGTTTCTGTTTAAGAGAGCAATTGATCTACGTGTGATTTGGCCTTCTTTTTCTATTTCATTTATTATACAATCAGCAGCAGCATTAGTTTTCGAAGTAAAGTTTTTAACTTTGGAATATGTAAAAATTTTATCATCTGCTTCATCCTGCATTGTTGTTGCTGGGGGTTTTGACTGGTTGGGGAACCTATCAAAATTTTCAGTCATTTTTTATTTTTTCACCTCACTCTCAAAAGAAGAAGAAGAACTAGTGTTTTCTAAAAAAATCTTTTTCTTTATTGTAACTGTTGTTCTGCATTTAGAACATGAACAATAGTTCTGGTTCTTTCCACAATATATCCATATGTTTCCACACTTGCATCGTATTTTTATTCCTTTTTTTTCAGGAATTGTAACGGTTTCAAATATAGTTGCTGACATTCTTACTGTCAGTAAAATATATTTATTATGTCGAATAACTTTTTTAAATCATTAGTAGTACACCCAAAATGAGAACAAGGAATAACAAAAATGGATATAAAATCATTAAATTTGTTTATGAAGATGAATCAAATAAAGGGATTGGATTTAGACAATTATCTCGTAAGACAGGTCTATATCAAAAAAGTCTTTCACCATGGTTAGAATATTTAACAGATTTAAATATAACAAAAAAAGATTCAGTAGGACGTATTCACTTAACAGAAGATTCAATAAAAAAATTTAATACCAATAATCTAATTATACCTCCAGATCCTAGAAGTAAAAAAGTTGAGAAAGATCAACAAAGAAAAAAACAATTAGTAATAAAAGAATTTGGTAAAAATTATGCTGAAATTATTATTTTGATTTTATGTTTGGCTACTTTTGGCAATATGAAACCCATAGAATATAAAAAATCTAAACTTGGTTTAATGATAGTACATAATCCTATAGATTCAAGACAGACCTATATTTATGGTACAACAAACCAACTACTACCAGGTATTGGATTAAGTGATCTGATTAATAAATTGCCTAAGAAATCAAGTGATTCGCCTAACGAAAAAGCAGTTTTACCTAAATATTATACTAACTATAACAATAATGAATTATTTGGGTACCTTAAATTATCAAAAGAGATTGCTCAAAAATACAATACATTACTATCTGAAAAATATAAGATTTTAATTCCAATTATAAATAACAAAAGATATAGTGAAACTCGTTATGAAATTTCGGATGAATTGTTAAAGGAATTTGTGCAACAGTGCATATTAGCATTTAACAATGATATAGATCAAAGATTAGAATATGCATATATTAGTGATTTCATGGATAAAAAGCAAGTAAAAGAATATTTTAAATCCTTAAGAATATGGTATGGTAGAAGTAGAAAAAATTCTAATATTTGCGAATATCTTAATAGGTTAAAAAATAGAGGAATGAACAATAGTTCAAAAGATCATTATAAAAAATATAGTGATGAATGTGACAAAGACATATTTCATTATGAATTATTTGAACCAAAAATTATAAAATATGAATATGACAAGTATGAATTGACTATTGGTGAGATGTATAAACCATTACAAGAAAAATATCCTTTGATTGTAGATATTTTCTTTGATATGCTTTTTCCACAATTCTTAAGAAAAATATGGTATAATAAGTAAAATAATAGCAAATAAATGAGTTTCTCAAGTATTATAAAATAGCAGTTTAGGGAATACTTCCCTAACTACCTATCTAAAACAGCCACAAAAATAAAAATTAATAATATCAATTAGAACAAATTTACTTTTTCTTATTATTGCCGTTAGAAGAAGGCATTACCTTTCCAATAGCCTTATTTTTTATTTCTGATTTTAATTCTATACCTTTTATTTGATCATCTCTATCATAAACTATATTATTTTCAGGTTGTGATAATAAAAAGGCATTAAATTTATCTGATAAGAACGAAACAGATTCTTCTAATTTTTTAATTTGTTCTTCTCTTTCATTTTGCTTATTTCTTAATAATTGATTTATATCTTGTAACTCTTCAATCTTGGTTTCTAAATCTGCTCCTTGTCTGTTTAATTGCTGCATATTTAGAAAAGTCAAATATGGTTCTATCTTTTTGAATATCTCTGCCTTTTCATTATCTTTCTTTCGCCAATATGTAGATCCAGAATGACCAATGAACCATTCAGAATAGTCTGAATATCCTAAGTCGGATATTGTAGTTTTTACAAAACGTCTAAAAGAATGTAATGTTATTTTTCTTCTTATTCTTCTTGTTTTAATTCCTTCTTCTCTAGATCCCATACCATTTCTATCTAAGGTTTTTTCAAATTGTACAACTAGAGTAGTATAAAAATTATTTATACGATTAAAAGAATTAGTATTAATATTATCATCATTTTGTCTAGCAGAAAAGAGGAAATCATTAATATCTTTAAGCGGCATTCTATATTCTTCTAATGACTTACCAGTCTCTTTGTCTTTATAACAAATCCTTCGTTCCCTATGTTTATAGTCTATCCATTTTTTAATTTGTGTGACTGTTTCTCTTGTTAGAAATAAAGATCTATCAACTTTAGTTTTTGTATGTTCTCCCCTTACAGTAAGTTTTGCAGGAGAAGAATCAAAATCTATATCTCTAATTCTAATCGATAATGCTTCTACGGCTCTCATCCCAGTAGATCCTAGTAACATAACATAGGTTTTTAATTTTATATTAGAACAACTATTCAAGATATTAATAATATCATTTTTGTCTAATGCTTCTTTAATTCTACTTATATTTTTTGGAAATTTTACTTTTAATTTAAATTTCCTTGGACTAATTTCGACATCATTAAATTCAAGAAAATTTTTGGCAGTTGTTACTCTATTTTTTAATGTAGACGAACATAAACCCATTTCTTGTAAATATATACAATAATCACCTAAAATTTCATAAGGATCTAGTTTTGATCCAATAATATCATCAATTAAAGTGTCTATTGTAGAATTATATTGTAATAAAACAAATTTTTCAAAAGTATGTAAACGGAATTTGTATTCATTTGCTGTATTTTTATTCATCACTTTTATACTTTTAAGATAATGGTTTAAGGAGTTAGATTGGCACTCTAAATTTTGATTTAATGTGTTATTATTTATAGTAGTAGTCTTCGTGTTAATTTCCACCTCAATAGCATTATTATTGGTGGTTATCTATATTTACTTTTACATTTGTTTATTTTTATGCATTATCAATCTACAAATTGATTGGTTTCAGGCATAGGAAGAAGGAGGAGAAGTAAGTTGATCA
>JANWKP010000222.1 GCA_025451315.1 Nitrososphaerales archaeon
GGTTTAAGTTTACGTAATACTTCCAAGGCATTAGTAATCTTTAGAGATGAGAATAAGAGAAGTTATGTTTCTGTTTGGAACTGGATTCAAAGATTTGGATCCTGTCAAATCTATAAAAGGAAAAGAGTGTCTGCCTTTATCATAGACGAAACAATTATTCAAATATGTAACCAGCATTTCTGGTTACGGATCTGTATTGAACCAATTCATAGTTCAGTGCTAGGAACATACATCTCAGAAAAGAGAAATATGCGGATTGCTGAAAAATTTATTAGATCACTTGTATCAAACTATGGAAAGCATATTGTATTCACAGATGGAGGTACATGATATGATGAAGCATGTAAGATACTGAAATTGAAACATTATCTGCATTCTTCAATAGAGAAAAGTTTGATGGAAAGGGTTAACCAGTATTTTAAGGACAGAACCGAGAGTTTTGATGACTATTATCCATGTATCAGAAATGAATGTAATCTATTACATGTACATAACTAGATACAATTCTTTGTATCCCTGTATAATTATACGATAGCAAATAATAATTATGATTTTGAGTTAGAGGAGGTGAATATTATCTTGAATTAACAGAGCCGATTCTATTCTATTATCTAAATATCACTACTGACTGGAAGTATTTAGTAAACTGAGGCTTGGACTATAATTAAAGTACAAAGATTGATCAATGGTCTCAGTTTCTAAGAGAATCTATCTATTTATTTATAATTACTAATAGAACGTTCACTGCTAAATTCATTGTGCTAATTTATCAAAGCCATTTACAGATATGACGAGTATTATCTATAATTTCGAGCGAGCCACTTGCAAAAATACATATTTTTAGCTAGCAAAATCGTAACAATACCATTAGGATTACTTGCTTTTTAAACCTAAACTAATAATATTAATTCAAGTCTAATAAGGATCAACTTAGAAACAGATTTTTTCTGTTTTTAATCACATAAACTTAAATAATTTTGAAAAAGAATTTAATTGATAAGAGGTCATTCTAGATTGAATAATTCTTTATCTATTTCACAACTCAAGAATTTAGATAATTTTCATTTACAAAAACTAAATACCACTAAAAACCAATTTGAAATTTATTCAGACATCTTTAATTTTTTCGATTCTACTTTTATTTTTGAATCTCTTTCAGGTCCTGAAGAGTTAGCAGAGACATCTATAATTGGCTTTAATCCGATTTTCACGGTAAAATGTAATTCAAAAAACTTGATTATTTGTAATAGAAATAAAAAAATAGTAAAAATACTTAAGGTGAAGGAACCATTATCCCAATTACGTTCTATCTTACCAAAAATAACTTTATATCATAATAAATATAGATTTATTGGAGGAGCCGTAGGTTACATTAGTTATGAAGCTATAAGATTTTGGGAAAGATTACCTGCTCCAAAGAAAAAAATACTAAACTTCCCCTTGTTTGAGTTTGGTATTTTCACAGATGGAATACTCTATGACCATAAGCAGAATCAACCTTATTACTTTCATAATGGGACGGAATCTCAAATAGAAGAACTAACCAAAATATTAAAGAGTGAAGCTCACACCTTTGATAACAATGAACTGAAGAATAAGAATAGTTATCTTGAACTAGACCTTAACGCGAACGACGTTCGATGTTCTGTTCCACAAAGAAACCTCAGTAAAACAGAATTCATAAAAATGGTAAGAAAGGCACAAAGATATATTTATGATGGAGATATTTTTCAAGTAGTTTTATCAAAAAACTTCAAATTTAATATCGAAGGAAATCTACTTCGAGTTTATTCATCATTGCGAAAACTGAATCCATCCCCATATATGTATCTCTTTAAGATTAACAAAAGATGTATAATAGGATCCAGTCCAGAAATGCTTCTTAGAGTTACGGGACAGGTAATTGAGACCTTTCCAATAGCTGGAACGAGGCCAATTGGTCAAGACGAGGAAGAAACTATTAAACTTGGCGAGAGTCTATTGAAAGATGAAAAGGAATTAGCCGAACATACTATGTTAGTTGACCTTGCACGAAATGATGTAGGTCACGTTTCCGATTACGGTTCGGTAAATGTGAAATCCTTGATGGTAGTTAAACGTTTTAGCCACGTACAACACATCGTATCACATGTTGTTGGACACTTGTCAGATAGCTTTGATGTGTTTGATGCTTTAAAATCACTCTTTCCTGCGGGTACGGTTTCAGGAGCACCCAAAGTTAGAGCTATGGAGATAATAAATGAATTGGAAAAAGAGAGAAGAGAACCTTATGCAGGGGCTCTTGGTTATTTCTCTTTCAACGGGTGTTGTGATTTTGCTATAACAATTAGATCAATTTTCATACATGGAAAAAAGGGATATGTACAATCAGGTGCTGGAATAGTAATTGATTCAATTCCTTCAAATGAATGGGAAGAAACAGAAAGGAAGGCAGAAGCTATGATGTCGGTTTTAAAAAATGTAAAGAATCATACTCATAAGCATAAAATACGTTCTCGAAATAATACAATATGAGAATAAAATTGCCCTATATTATTTAACTTTTTTTCAAATATTGATAGTGAATCATTGATAAATATTTTTAGGTGGTTTGGAGAATCTGTTTTTAGTATTCATATGATATTCCATTGATATTGATGAGTCTTTTTGTCTACCTGTCAAAATCCCAACCACGACATCATCATTTTTAATGATATCTTTTTCTTTTAATTTTTTTATTCCTGCCGGAACTGCTCCAGAGGCAAGTTCACAGTCAAATCCATTTAGACCTACAACTGACATTCCGTCCATCATTTCACTATCATTCACCTGGATTACTAATCCATTAGTATACCATAATGCTCTTAAACCTTTAACAATATTAGACGGTTTACCAATTTGAATAGCAGTAGCCCTAGTTTTAGGAAGGATATTATTGTCCTTCTTATATTGATAATATCGTTGAATTTTCTCAACATCAGGATTACCATCATTCCAATGTAGTTGCGTATTTTCAAATTTACCGTTAACTAGTTCATATAGAGTATTTGCACCTTCTGAATTAACAACTGCAATCCTGGGGATTTTTTTTATCCACCCCCATTGATGCAATTCCATCAATGCTTTTCCGCAACTAGATGTATTTCCTAATGCGCCACCCGGATAAACGATCCAATCTGGAGGGTTCCATTCTAAATGCTCTAGTGCCCTATAAATAATGGTTTTTTGCCCTTCAATTCTAAATGGATTAATAGAGTTAACAGTATAACCCTTTGAAATTTTGGAATATTCTAAAGAAGATTGTAATGCATCATCAAAATTTCCATCTACTTGAATAACTTGAGCCCCAAATTGAAAGGCTTGACCTAATTTACCAGGTGCTATTTCCCCCTTGGGAATAAAAACATCACATTCCATGTTTTCATTAGAAGCATACATTGCTGCTGAGGCAGAGGTATTGCCAGTAGATGCACAAATCAATGCCTTTATTTTCAACATCTTTGCATGAGTAACTGCAGATGACATACCATTGTCTTTGAAAGACCCACTGGGATTGTAACCCTCAGGTTGAAGAAATAGATTTTCATTGGGATGGCCAACAAAATCTGCAACTTTTGACATATTATAGGGCTTAGATAATCTTCCCTCTGCACCATCGAGAGAAACTAAAACATCTGAACATTCACTTATGTTCTCAGTATCTATTTCAGGAAAATTTAATAACTCTCTAAATCTCCACACGCCGCTTTCATTATATATATTTCCGTTAGGATTTCTTCTTTGGTAAAATATTTCGATTAATTCTCTAGATGGTCGGGATGGATAAAGAATATCTAGAAATGAACCACAAGAACACTGGTAATTATTATATATGATTTCATATGTCAAACCACAATTCGGATTGATACACTTTTTTACAGCATGATTCATTCGAAAGAATCATTAATTTTATCTTATTTATATTATTGGTGATTATTTGTAATTAATTCTATCTTTGAGATTATATTTTAGTTCTACATAATCTAATTAATTATTAAATTCAAATAATATTAATACTTTAATAGATAATCAAATAATTTAAAATCCTTAGAAAAATTAATTATTATTTTCTTTTAGATGATACCCTACTTCTTTCCTTTTTTCTCATACATTTTGAGGATTTGTTGAATAGCCCCATCCATATCCTCCTCAAGGATATCAGGTGAAATAGATCGCTTTAAGAGGTTATTAATGGTACTAGATATTTCAGTACTCACCTCGTCAAAACTGTCCATATCATTATAACTTTGTTGATATAACCTTTTAAGTTTCATAGCATTAAGTTGAGTTTGATCATTAAGTGAAATACTATAGTCTCTATTATTTACTTTAATCTTTTTTTCTTCCATAAGAACATCCCTATTTCAAGCATTTAAAAAACTTTCTATGTAATATTTATATTTTTTACTTACTAATTAATAATTTAACTAACTATTAAGATATAAATGAATTAGATTTTATCGAAAAATCAAACAAATGAAAGTATTCAAGCCTATGAAAATGGAGGTATTAACTAAACAAAACATATTTTCACTAAATTGTTAATATAAAGTTATTCTAGAAGTTGATTGATTATTTATGAATGTTCATTTTTTTATAAATCCAATTATATATCAAAAAATTATAACACTTATTTTCCTTGGATGCTAAAGATTTTCATAAATGAAAGAAGATTATTCTTCTCATGAAAATTCATATTGTAATGATCTTTTTATTTTATTAAAAGAGATTATAATAAAGGAGGAAGCTCCTGGTCTTCTGCTATCTGGCGGCTTAGATAGTAGTATCATAGCTAGTCTTCAAAAACCAGAATATACTTTTACTGTTATTCTTGATGGTTCCCAGGCCTCAGACTATAAATATGCAAAATTAATGGCAAAAAAATGTGGCTCTACTCATATCACAATTAAAATAAAAACTCTGGAGTTGCTACAGATTGAAGAAAGAATCATAGAATTATTTCGCACTTTTGATCCTATTTTTATTCGCAATTCTAGCGTTATTTTTGCTGGAGTACAAAAAGCTAATGAAATAGGAGTGAGAACCCTTCTGACAGGAGATGGTGGGGACGAATTATTTGCAGGCTATAACTATCTAAAACGATACTACAAAGATATACGAAAGTTAGAAGATGAAGTCAAAAGATTATGGGATATTATGCATTTTCCTTCGGAAACTATAGGTAAATTTTTTGATATTAAAATAACCTCTCCATATCTCGATCCAAAATTTATGAAATTTGCAAAGTCTATAGATATATCTATGAAAATAGGTCTGTATCGTGATAAATTATGGGGCAAGTTAATATTGAGAAAGTGTTTTGAAAAATGGCATCATCATGAAAAGCATGCTTGGAGATTAAAAGAGGCTCAAGAAGAAGGATCAGGATTTTCACGAATAACAGACTATCTAGAAAATCAAATCTTTACAAATCAAGAATTTTTAGATGAAATTAGAAGAATAAAAATGATTGAAAAAGTTAAAATTCGTAGTAAAGAACATTTATTTTATTATCTAACTTATAGAAAATATTTTCCTCCACCACGATCTCAAAAAGATTTAGTAGAACAAAAAATGTGTCCGGATTGTAACGGTATATTTAGGTGGGGGGGCAGATTTTGTAGAATATGTGGAGCATATCCAGTCAATCCTATTCTTCGTACAGAATAAACATACCTTAATGTCTTTGGTACTGAAAGATATTTTTTTTATATGATTTTTATTAACTTTTAAACCCTACTAAAAATAGTATAACTTATAATTGTGAGTTGATATTTTTTAAAATTTTTCTTGAATATCTCTTTTAACTAATGATTTTTAAAATTAGATATAGTATTACTAATTTAGATTTCATTGAATATTTGATATGCTCATTTCCTTGCAAAGTAATATCTAAAATTATAGAATATAATTTACCATTAATTCTGAGGTTTATTGTCGAAGCTTGCACTTGCAAAATATACGAATTGATTAAAAATTGATTTATTTATTACTTTACCAGCTGCTAAGGATAGTTACCTTTTAGATTGTATCTCCAGTTACAGGACATATAGTTACAATCTGATTTTTAAACAAATTTGTTAGAGAGTTTTTGGTGAATAGATAGCCGATGTCGTTTAACAAAAGATGGATCAAACCAACTACTAACCAAGGAGTTACAAATAAACTTCTTGAGAATAAATTTATGGATAATATCAAATCCCCTGTTCCTTTAAAGCCCAAAATAGAAGATGCTCAAAAAAAATTACAGCTACAAATTTCTAAGTTAGATGGTATTTCTAATAAAATGCATGAAAAAGATAATTTAATTTTTAAAAGGATTGTTTATGCAATGCAAAATCATGATAGCCAATATGCAAAAGTATTATCTAATGAACTGTCTCAAATAAGAAAAATGGATAAGATGGTGTGTTCAGCAAAACTTGCAATGGAACAAATCCAATTAAGATTGAATACAATTACTGAATTAGGAGATGTAGTTGTTACATTGAGTCCGGCAATGTCAGTAATAAAAGGCATTCAAGGAGGTTTATCTTCTATGATGCCAGAAGCTGACCAATCTTTTGGACAAATATCTGATCTGTTGTCAAATATCATGAATGATTCTTCACAAATACCAAATACAGAAATATCTGGAACAGGTATGATATCTGAAGACTCGATGAAGATATTAGAAGAGGCTAGCATGGTCGTAGAACAAAGCATGAAAGACAAATTTCCTGATTTACCTTCTTCGTCAGATATAGATCAAGAAAGTTCAGAAGCATCAATATATTAAAGATTTGAAAATATTATCTACCTAATTTAGAAATATTTTCTATTTTCTTTTTTATTCTCGAAATTGTAGGATAACTATATCCTTTCTCCCTATAATTTGTGATCATTTTTTTCCAATTGTCTAACCTCCATTGCGCTTGTTCTTTACTTAACATATCAGTCTCTTTTTTTATTATGCTCTTTCTTCCGGGGAATAAATATCCTCCAGTTTCAGCAGCGTATCTCTTATATGCAAATCTTAAACCAAATAAGAACATATCTACAGGAAGCGTCTTTAGATAGAATATAAATTCCTCGTATGATTCATCGGAGACATTCATATTTAATTCTAATATTTTCATAAGTTCTTTTGCTGAGAATTATCTTTTTATGTCTTTCTAGATTACTTGTCTGAACCAAAATTCTCTAAATATAATTAGGGACTAATAACGAACTTTCTTTAATATTGTATTAAAAATTTATTTAATCCTATTTTAATCTCGCCTTGAAAAGTTTTACAAAAATATTGATTCTATTTTTATATTTTTTTTTTTAATATAATTATGTACTGGTAACATATCATATTATATTGTATTTCTTGCCTAATTTGTCTAGACAATTAATAACATATTCTAAATGTGTCTCCTGTAATGATGTATTAAGAGATATCCTTAACCGGGCTTTTCCTAATGCTACAGTAGGAAATCTAATTGCTTGGATAAATATACCTTTTTTGAATAACTCTTTTGAGAAATTGGAAGCGACTTTTTCATCGCCAATAATAATAGGAATTATTTGACTAGATGTAGTACCTATATTAAATCCTAATTGATTTAATTGATCTATAAACCATTTTATTTTAACAAAAAATTTTTGTTGAATATTTTTATTCTTTCTTAAAAACGAGACTGCAGTAATTGCAGCTAGACACAAATATTCTGGTATTGCAGATGTATAAATAAATTGCCTTGATTTATTAATCAATATTTCTGTAATCAGATTAGACGAAGCTACATATCCACCAAAACATCCGAGCCCCTTACTTAAACTACTAATGTGAATATCGACATCGTTTTCTACTCCAAAAGACTCTGAGATTCCGCCATTATTACCAAAATTTCCAAATACGAAATCAGAGTGTGCATCATCTAGTATCAAAATTGAATCGTATTTCTTTGCTAATTCTGTTAACATATCGAGTCTTGCAATGTCTCCATCCATACTAAAAACACCTTCGGTAACAATGATCTTTTTTGTATGAGAATGTTTCAACAATTTCTCTAGATGATCAAGATCATTATGTTGAAAAATCTTAATATTATTTGATTTTGATAGACGACATGCATCAATAATACTGGAATGATTGAGGCTATCGCTGAAAATAGTATGTTCTTTGGAAGATATTGTTGTAAGGACTCCTAGATTTGCCATGTAACCTGTAGGATAAATTAGTGCATTTTCCGAACTTCGATGGTTCGCTAATATTCTTTCTAACTTTATAACGTTGATACTAGTTCCTGATATCAGCCGTGAACTGCAAGGAGACACCTGTTTTATAGAATCTCTTATTTTAGATAAAATAGTAGTATTTTGAGATAAACCTAAGTAATCATTAGAGCCTAAATTAATTACCTTTTTTTTTCTCAGATAAAACGAATTATCCTTTATTTGTGTTATCGACAGTTCCCGATAAAGATTTTTTTCTCTATATTCTTGTAATTGATCATATATATGATCATACTTCGAGGCCAATTTCTCTTATCATTTCTAAATCTTTATTTTGTTTATTTCCTCCTGTGGTAAGATATCCACCACTTATTATTCCATTGGCACCTGCGCGAAGTGCATATTTACCATTATCTTCAAAATATACCTCTCTTCCACCTGCTATTTTTAAAATAGTCTTCGGGATTATAAATCGCCATACAGCTATTGTTTTAATTATATCATTATTGGTTAAATGATTGTTGTTCATAAGTGGAGTTCCTTTTCGAGAAATTAAAATATTTATTGGAACTTCATCTGGATGCAGCTCTGCTAGTGCAAAAGCCAGTTCTAATCTTTGTTCCTGACTTTCTCCCATTCCTATTATTCCTCCACAACAAAGTTCCAGTCCTGCCTCTTTAACAATTTTTGCAGTATTTATTCTGTCTAAGTAGTCATGAGTTGTACATATTTTAGAAAAATAACTTTTTGCTGTTTCTAAATTGTGGTTATACCTTTTCACTCCTAAACTTTTTAATCTCTTTGCTCGTTGTAGAGTCATAAAACCCAAGGAAACATTAACATCGATATCTATACTATTTTTTATTTTTGATATTGCTTCACAAATTTGTTCAAAATCTTTTTCAGGTGGAGATCTATATGCGCAAACCAAGCAAAAGCTTTTGGAACCTTCATTTTTGGCATTTCTTGCGTGTTCTATTAGCTTTTCAACAGGTAAGAGTTGATACTTGTTTATTCCAGTATTATAAAACGATGATTGGGCACAAAATGAACAGTCTTCAGGGCAACTACCAGATTTTGCATTAACTAATGATTCAACATCCACAATAGTACCATTAAATTTCCTAGTTATGATATTGGCACCTTTGGCAAGAGTTGACGTGTCCATTAACATTAAAGCGCGGGCTTCTTCAAAAGATATCTGTTGATCATTGAGAACCTTATCACTAATAGCATCAATAAAAGAATCTTCAGTATTATTATAGTCGTTATTACTTATTAAGCCACGGTTATTCATATATTCTATCTTTTTCAAAACCTATACTTAATCTTTATTTTTAATAATACATTTCTAAACTCGAGTTTAGAAAGATTTTTATTTTTATGTATCGTTCTTTATTAATGCAGAATAACCACGTTTCAGTAAATACTATAGAAACGAATAATTTTTTTCGATTGAAACGCTATCACTCTGATTAACTAAAAAAATGACTAAGTTAAATGAAGAGAAAAATAACGATTTTCGTTGTTTTTATATTCACTTTACAAAGTTCAAAAAGGGACCGGTTTTTGAAACGAACAGAAATTAGATCCCTTTTTTTACTCCTATAAAATATCATTAATTAAGTTCAATAAGATAAGCTCATTTTGTATTTATTATCTTAATTTCTCAACCTAAGAATTGATATTTCGGTTATTGTATTTGAATATATGAAATATGCTATGGCATATCTGCGTGTAAGCACTGAAGAGCAAACTGTTTTGACTCAAAAAATTGCCATAGATAATTGGGCAAAGGAGCATGAATACCAAATTTTATATTTTTTTGAAGACCCTTCAGTAAGTGGAAAAATTCCCGCAACTCAAAGAAAAGGATTTAATGAAATGATTGATGTTGTAAAGACTGCAGGGATAGATGCAATTTTAGTTTATGAGTTATCCAGAGTTGGCCGAACATTTTGGGATACCTTGGATGCAATCAAGGCCATTGAAAAATACTGTCCTTTAATATCATGTTCTCCAAAAGAATCATTTTTACAGACCACAGATGCAAGTGTAAGAAAATTGATGATAGGTATTTTAACTTGGGTGGCAGAGAGGGAGAGAGATATCCTGGTACAAAGAACAAAGGATGGGATGATTAGAGCAAAGATCTCTGGAAAAGAAATAGGTAGACCACAAAAAATCCTAAATAAAAATAATCTAATACATCTTTTGTCTCAAAATTTACCGAAGTCGAAAATTGCACGTGAACTAGGAGTCTCTAAAGCAACCCTCTATAAAGAATTTAGAAGATTACATGTGATTTATAATAATAAAAGCTACTAAAATTATCTTAATTATTTTATATCTTAATAACTATTTTTATTGAAAGAATATATTAAAACTTTTATTAATAATGAATATGGTCTTTAGTTTTATAATTATAGATATTTCTAAACTCGAGTTTAGAAAGAAAGTATAAAAATGTCGAAATTAAGTTATATTTGATATTTCTTTATCAAGCAAATATAGTATTTCATAAGATACATCTATAAGGATATCCAATTTAGCTCGGGGTATTGCAAGCGGTGGAATGATTGTTAGAATATTTCCCAATGTTCTAAGATAAACCCCTCTTTTCAGTGATTCTTTCATGATATAATAGTTGATGGGTAAACCTTGAACAAAATTTAAAGATTTTTTACCATTAACCAAATCGATTCCCGTTAATAATCCTTTATGTCTAATTTTTGATACTATATCCAGATCGTAGAATTTATTGAGTTTTTTTTGTACGTGAATACTATTTTGTTGTATATGGACTATCAAATTAGTTTTTTTATAATGGTCAATATTTGTAATACATGCTGTACATCCTACAGGATGTCCCGTATATGTATGACCATGAAAAAATTGTTTCTTATCTTTATAATTTCCTAAAAATGCTTTATAGATTTTGTTAGTAGTAAGAGTTACAGCAATAGGGAAATATCCACCATTTAACGCCTTACCATAACATACAATATCAGGTATAGATTTTTGCTTTTCGTATTCTATCATATTACCCAGCCTGCCAAATCCTGTTGCAATTTCATCCAAAATTAACAAAACATCGTATTTTTTGCATAATTCAGATATCTTTTTTTGATAATTACGAGGATAAATGGAAACACCTCCTGCTATTTGTGCTCCACTCTCCATTATCATAGCAGAAATTTTACTAGAGTATTTTTTCAATTTTTTTTCTGTGAGGTCTAAACATTTGTCTACGATTTCTGATTCAACTTCATATTTGAATTCATAATCCTTTGGTGAAGGAACACGAAATGTCTTTAAGAGAATCGATTTGTAGGATTCAAAAAAATTGGCAACGAATCCAACAGACATAGTACCGATGGTATCTCCGTGATAACCATTTCTTAAAGATAAAAAAAGATGTTTTTTGGAATTATTATTTTTATTTTTCCAATACTGCGTCGACATTTTTAATGCAATTTCAATTGCAGTTGAGCCATTATCTGAATAAAAAACTTTATCCATACCTTTGCATAATTTAATTAATTTTTCTGCGAGATTTACAGATTTTCTATTTCCTAGCCCAAAAAGAGTAGAATTAGGTAGCGTACTTAACTGTCTCTGCATGGATTTAATTATGGGATTTTCTCCATAACCCCAAACATTTGACCACATACCAGCTACTCCATCTAGAATTTTCTTCTTGTTTTGATCAATGAGATAAAAATCATCTCCCTCAATTATGATTTTATTACTTCCTCGATTCCAGATTTTCATTTGTGTGTAAGGATGCCAGACATATCTTTTGTCATTCGAATCTAATGAGTAATTATTATTTTTGTTAAACAACTTTGTAAATGGATCTCAAACCATATTAAGTTAGTTATATTTAAGAAATAGCATCAACAATTATAATGTAATAATGTAAAATTTATTAAAAATCGAATAATATCTATTTAAGGCTTGTTGGTTTCCTTTTGTATAGTACTATTTTTAACTTTTTCTTTTCGTTGCGTATTAGATTTGTTCCATAGGATTATTGCTTCAATTAACGCTTCTTGAATTGCACCTCTATAGAGTCCTTTAGAAGTAGCAATTTTTTTTCTGAATTTTTCATTCAAATTTTCATCTAATTCAAATGTTATTTTTACCATATTGTTAAATGGATTGCCATGTTATTATAGTTCACATTTTTACATTTTTACATTTTTACATTTTTACATTTTTACATTTTTACATTTTTACATTTTTACATTTTTACATTTATATATCTAAATATAATATTATATGCAAAGTTTGCGTTATTAAATTTCAAAATTTGAATATCAAAATATAATTCTACA
>JANWKP010000223.1 GCA_025451315.1 Nitrososphaerales archaeon
ACTTACCCTCCCGGCACGCATCTATTAACACCCAAATCTGGCACGTTTCTTGCCGCAGTACACGGCTGGTTCGTTTTCTTAAAACCGTTAACACCAGGAGATCATACAGTTAACTACAGCATTAGTGTGGTAACACCTGGTACAACCGTGGGTGGTAGCCTGACCACAGCGCAATTTACGTATCATATGAAAGTAACCTAGTACTATACATCCTTTCCCATAGCATTGTGCGACTCGTTCTTATGAGCTACAAGAACCCGGTCTAGGGAAAAGCAAAAAAATGGTACAAAATGATGGTACAAATTAGGATGAATTGAAGCTACCACATCCGACTCAATTTTGTAATAAGTGCGGTTCTCCCCTTTCGACGCTATGCGGTAAATGTGGTGGTTCAAACATTTTGCCATCTTTATTTTGTTCTCAATGCGGCACTAAACTTGCGGCTTAGTACTTCTATCATACTCATAATCCACATAAAGCAGAATCGCTAAATTTTGAATGCTCCTGGTGTTATTTGGAAAAATATAATATCAGGTTCAGTAGAATAATACTCGTGCCAGAGTTTGACTTTTTGTTATATATTACACCTTTGACTAGTGGGGTTCTTGGTGGCTTTATTTCCAAAAGATTGGAAGATGTATATCAGTTTTTAAAAAAATAAAAAATGAAAGTTACTTTACAAAGTAAATAAAAAACGAAGTAATTAACGGCACGCAAAATTGCACTTAATCAGGAATAGGTTCGGATTTTGATCTTAATCTGCAATCTAAAGACAAAATCAATTTCACAATCAGATCTAGAAGTGTCTTCACTTCTTGAGCATTTACAATTACCCTTCTCCCAATCATTTTCACATCATCACCTGTTTGTTCGATATATTTCAAATCTATAATCCTGTATCAAAGCATGTCGGTTTGAGAAACAATTGATATTTTGATTAGCAGTGAAAAACCTGGTTGAAAATGATGTTGCATTAAGAATGGATACTACTTTAACTCCGTTAATTGTTTCCGTTTTAGTATTGCTATCTTTTTTTGTAATAGGTTCTTGTGATTTACAAACAGCAAAAGCGCAAAATATGACTGAATCTAACCTTATCACATATCATAGTCCTGATCTGGGATATACTTTGAAATATCCATCGAATTGGGAGTTGGATGAAAGCAGTATATCTGACGGAATTGAGGTTTAAAACGGGTGATGCTACAATGCCCATTTTTATAATTAGTGTCGATAACGTTACTCAGTATCTCGATACGGATACACTAACACTGAAAAATACAACTATACAGCAATCAGCCCAACAAATGCTAGATGCTCTTTCCAGTATTGAAATCTACTACAAATTGATAAGACAAAATGACATTAAAATTGCGGGTAACGAGGGGCTAAAAACCGAGTATCTCATAGGCAATTTTTATGGGTATGATGTTTACACTATAATTAATGGAAAATTATACACATTCACATACAAGGATGAACCTGGTAATGTCCCGGAAACCGTTCAATTAGCAAACAAAGTTGTAGAATCCTTTAAAGTCGTAGCTTGAACAAACTAAGATACAGCTCATATGCACTCACAACTTTTGATTAAATTGATTGTTATTAACTTGATCTCAACATTCGACATTACTATATGAGAATATCTAAAAGTCTATTTCTACTCAATAAATTCATAACTATGGACAATCCTAACCAGTTCACTTGCGTATTGTTAATGTAACCATCACGAATAGCTCCTACTCGGCAGTATAACCACCTTTCATTTTGCCTATATTTTATTCATTGAATATTTTTTTCTAAAATTTTTATTATAACGCTTTTGGGCAATGTCTCACACTCACAATGACAGTGCAACAAGTCTGCTATTTGTTTGGACAGTGTAGAACATATTATCTTTGACCATTTCAAAGTATAAACATGTCTCAGAACTATACATTTGTGTCCCTCTTCATCCGTATATTGCGTAGCACCACTATGAGCTCCAGCTCCTGATCCAACGTTTGAAAGAAAATATTTGATTATATTTTCTAGTGTTATAGGAACTCCAAAATGATGTAATATTGTTGGGATCATGCCAGAAAGTATATTATTAAAGAATTCTATCATTTTATTCTCTTCGATGTTATCTAGCGCAAACTGAAAAAATTCCTTTGGAAGTATCAGTGTTTCATACTCTTCAGACTTTTTGTAGAGCTGAATATATTTTTTTAAAATGGTGTTGATTCTATAATTTAATGAAGTTCCACTTTCATCTGCTTCTTCACGAATAGCCTCTATAACTTGTGAATCGAGAGATAGGTTAACATTTGTCTTTGAAGTTTTAGTTTCTTTTGTGACAGAGTTCTTATCAATATATTCATTAGTCACAGAAGTTCCCTCTCTGAAACCCTTACCACGAAGTTATTATGAAATGGTTTGAAAGTAGCATGTAAATTCAAAAGCTCCTTCAGTACTTGACAGGTCGCAGCGCCAGCCATACGAGAAAATTTCATTCCAAAATCATGTTTGAACACCAAATTTTTGTTGCCATTAGTATCAGTGTAATGGGAAAAACTATCAATTACGCGACCACCTACTGCAAAAATCTCAAAGCTGTATTTGATTATATTATCAAGTGAAAGAGGTATGTTTCTCTGATTCATGTAAAGTGGTATCCACTGAAGCAAGTCTTGAGCTATACTGTAAGTGTGCTTTTTCTCATTGATATTTTCTACAATGAACCTGTAATGAGACTTTGGCATCATACAGACATTGAGTTCATCTGAATACTTGTAGAATTCCGTGTACTTTCTTAATACTGTATTGATTATCGCGTTCAAGCTCATGCTCTTGTTTTTTGCATCTTGTTTTAATTCTCCAACTATATCAGAGTCAATAGCCAAGTTAACGTTTGTCTTACTAGATTTTGCTTGCTTGGTCAATGCTCGTTCCTTAAAGTAAACTTGTTACTATTGGATATACTTTTTCTCTAGTATTAAGTATTATAGGGTAATTATCCTTACTATCGTATGGTCAATCTAAGAATATTAGACAGATCTGTGTAAATCTGTGTAAATCTGTGGAGGGGTATTATATACTACAGAGTCCAAGCTCGCATTAATATGAAGAAATTCTTCGTAATAATAGGAGCTCTCATATCGGGAGCAATCGGATTGGCAGCATTCGTACCGCACGCAGTAGAAGCTGGATGGCAAATAAACTAGGAGATTGAAAGAAATGAAAAGATTCCTTGCAATCGTAGCAGCAATTCTATCGGGAGCAATCGGATTAGCCGCATTAGTGCCGCACACAGTGGAAGCAGGATGGCAAATGAACTAGGAGATAGATGACAAATGAAAAGATTCCTTGCAATAATAAGTGCAATAATGACAGGTGCTTTAGGACTAGCAGTATTCCTACCACACGCAGCAGAAGCTGGATTCCAAGTAAACTAGGAGATAGATAAGAATGAATAAATTCCTAGCCATAATTGGTGCAATCCTTAGTGGTGCAATAGGTTTAACAATCTTTGCTCCACAAGCAGTGAACGCAGGTATTCAGTTTAACTAACTGAACTCCATTTTTTATTTATCTATATAGGTGAATATGAATGTTAAAATCAATCCTAATAATAACGATACTTCTGTCAAGTACACTTCTTGTTATTCCTATTTCCAGTACTATTAACGCAGCAACTCCTAATCTCTTCCCGTCAAGTGTAAGTAAGTCATTGAGTGCCAAGTGGTGGCAATGGTTATTTTCAATACCTCCGAACACCAATCCAATTTTAGATGATAATCCATGTAATGTGAAACAGTCTGGTTCATTTTTTTACCTAGTTGGTACTTTTGGAGGCTCTGCAGATAGAAATTGTACGATCCCACAAGGGAAAGCCATTTTCTTCCCAATAGTCAATATTGTTGCAACACTGGACAAGAATGATCCTGCTTTCGATACGATAGCTGAAGTAAAAAAAGCGGTAGCTGACTTCATTAATGGAGCAACTGATTTGCAAGCTTCGGTAGACGGTGTAGATATAAACCTGAACAAATTAAGAGCACAGTCTCCTCCATTTAAATTCAAAGTTGGTGAAGAGAATCTATTGGGAGCACCGGCTGGCACATACACTGCTGTTTCTGATGGATACTGGGTAGCATTACATCCGCTGAGTGTGGGAGAGCACACAATACACTTCTCAGGCAAGATAGGTGACTTTAGTGTGAATGTAACGTATCACATCACTGTCAAATAGTCATTATTTGAAATAACTGCCAAGCCAACTAGAAGCTATTTTCCCCACTTCTTCTATTTTTCCAGATTCTTCAAACAAATGTGATGCACCTTTAACTATCGCTAATTCCTTTTCTTTGACATTCGATAAATACTCCATCGTCTTCATATTAATATCAATCACTTTCTTATCATTACCGCCGACTACAAACAGGCATGGACATTTTATATATTCCAATGTTTTCTTGTCCACCAAATCAGTTCTTCCACCTCGTGACACTACTGCTTTAACATCACGAAAGCTTGATGCAGCATAGAGAGCAGCGGCAGCTCCAGTAGATGCACCCAAATATCCGACATTCAGATTCTTTGTATCATTATTATTCTGAACCCACTGAGTTACAGCATCTAGCCTCTCAGTTAGTAATTCTATATTAAATTTATTCAAAGTGACACCTGGCAGTTTATGTATTATCTGCTGTGTTCTAATGTCGCTCTCCTGTTCCTCTTTAGTTAACAGATCAAATTGCAATGTTCCAAGACCATTTTCATTAAGAGTCTTTGCAACAATCTGATTCCTTGAGCTTGTTGCACTGCTGCCACTACCATGAGCAAAAATGATTATGGAGGTTGAATTGTCTGGAACAGTTAAGATTGCTTCAAGCGAAATGGAAGCATTGATTTGAATTACTTGTGAAGCTTTCAACAGATTCTAGATGTGTTAACCTACACAAATATTTTTAGACATTTAATAATATCCCAAATAATGCATATTAACATGGGCTAAGATAATTACAGGTAAATTGCAGATTCTTATGTCATCCATGATCTTTGCAATATTAGGATCATGGATATTTGTGATGGGATATGTTGAAAACCTGAATGCTGAATATCTGGACTCTGAAACCCAGTATGTAATGCCCAAGGTTAATCTAACAAATTACGACATGAACACCGTAAATATCACAATGTCGAAAGAGCCATGTTTTGGAACTTGTCCGATATATTATTTGGAGATCGATGGGAATGGAAAAGTCACTTACAGAGGATATGATTATGTAAATGTTACTGGAGAGCGAATAACACATATTTCTCCGCAGAAGGTCAGGGAATTAATTATCGCATTCGATAACGCAGATTATTTTAATCTTAGAGATAGATACGATGAAATGCAAATCACTGATCTGGCAAGTGTCGAAACTTCAATGAGCATAAACGGTATGTACAAATCTGTTTATGATTACTATGGTACAGTCAAAGTACCTGAAGTGGAGAAATTAAGGCATCTAGAAAAATTGATCGATAATGTGACTAACTCTGTTCAATGGGTTGGAAATAAGTCTCTAACGGCTAAGTTTCATTTGAAATAGACCTTCAACCGATTAAGACTGAGATGATAAGTAAAGAATTTAACACATCTTCACACAAAAGATCAGATAGTCAAGCTCCCCTCCTTCCCTCCATCTACTGTCCATTTTTATAAGCCTTCGATAGTTACCAGACAAATTTGAAGTTTCAAGCTCAAGACCTCCTAGAACTGCCAAAGTTTAAGACTGCACTAGAGTATCGTGACAAATTTACATTTGGTAATGAGAAATTAGATTCGATTTTGAAATTGCATCTTGACGATATCATTGGAATATTTGGAGATACCAGACACACCAATACTTTCCTGACAAGACTGGTGGTTCGCTCTTTGCTGCCACGTAATCACGGTGGCGCTGATGCGAAAAACGTGATAGTAATTGATTCTGATAATTCATCGAATCCATACCTATATGTCGATTTTGCAAGACGCTGGGGTATGCATTATAAAAATGTATTACACAAAGTTCTTGTTAGCAGACAATTTACGATTTATCAACTTGCCAATACCATCATCTATAACTTGCCAAATAGTATACACCTACATAAGCCTAATCTAATAGTCATAACAGGATGGTTGGATCAATTCTGTCAAGATCCGTACATCCGCACTGCCGAAGCAGAAAGTTTGGTATCGCAGATAGTAACTGCTTTACATAAAATTAAGAATGTATTCATAGTATTGACTTCACGCATGACCGATAGACAAATAGTATTTCCTGCACTTTCTAGGATTGAGATTCGTGCTAAAAAAGAATTTGACGAAACGAAATTAAATCTCTCTATTTATAATAATAGTAGACTGAAGAAAGTTTCCATAATGGAAGCAGAGCTACGGATCGACTAAGATTTGCGAGCTATTACTATATAATAAATCCAAGGTTCTTCACAATAATATGAATGCGATCGTCAATTTGAATAATTCACGACTACGCACTAGAATTTTCTCTGTCATTCAAAAGAAGCAGAACGGCAAGTGTCATCATTGCAAAAGAAATATTATGCTATATGATATTGTGGTTAGTAACGGCAAAGGAAGGGGTTATTATCATAAAACATGTGCCGAGAAATTACATATCTTATAAATTAGACTCTGCACAAAATGGAAGTTACGATCTTATAGAAAAAATTAGGCAGGGTCTTCATTGTCTGTTACTTGTTCGCCACCGCCAGGATTTTCTGGTTCATTTGGTTCAAGCTCAGGCTCAGGTTCTACTTGACCGATGGTTTTCTGGTACTGGTCCATTTCACTATTATTTGGATTCATTGACATTAATACGGCAAATAATGAATATCTAGATTATATGACATACTACATGATAGACAAGGTTTTCATAATTTTGGGTTTTAGATTGATTGGAAGATGCTAATCCAACGGAAATTAACATACTTTGACTGTCTAGAATATGTCAACCGCCGGTAAATTGCGCTCCTTACGATAAGCTTCTATTTTGTTAAAGAACAATTTGAAATTATCCATATAATACTCGGTTTTCCTTTTGTCCCTTTCTATCATTATGTTGTCTTCAAGACACAGCCAACAAACTCTTCCAGTTCCCCATAAAGCTCTTAACAAGGGTTCTTCTGGTATCAAGCTACTTTCAAACAATGCACCTATATGATCAAAAGTAGCTCTCACTCTCTCTACATCTTGCTGCAATTTACTTTCAGTCATTTTAAGCTCTGCTAATACAGCAGTATCTCTGAAAACATCTTCAAATTTTTTGTCTTTATACTGTACTAGATTTTTTGGATCATAGATTTTTCCGTCAACATTTATTCCATCTTTATAATGGATTTTACGATAAGTTCTATAAGCTGTATAGATGTTCTTTCTTGCCTCTCTTTGTTTGAAAGTGTTGTTCATGTCATAGACTTCTATTAATCTCTGAAACTTACTCAACCGTTCCTGCGTCTCTACCAGATCTATTTGCGCTTTAATGGACTTGGACTGGAATTCTTGTATTTGTTTACCGTCTTTATTTCCTTTATTCAGAGTATAAAGAGAGAAGAGAATGGCTGCAATAATGCCAATAACAGTAAAAATATCGACTGCAGTTTGCAAAGAATCGGTATTATTCGTATTTATAATTAGATGGGTTTGATTGCTTCCCACAATTGTACCGGCAATATTTAATATCAGCATAACTCCTGTAAACATTGCTACTCGCTAACCTATATGCCACTGTGAGTGCATTGTCGTTTATATTAGATTCGTGCTGAAAATTGGAGATTTTGTGAATTCACTCCTATTAGTCATAAATACTTTAAACCTAGTCAGGATGCTTAAATAAGACATATGATTTTTCTAGAACATGAATAAACTTCTTCATTCAAAACGTACATTTCTGAAACATCTACCCCTGTCCCAGATTCTAAGTATATTACTATTGGCAGCGTTATCATTCCCGATTGCTAACATCAAAAATGCAACGGCACAGATAGTACCAGGCGTTGGTGAAGTTAATACTGCAAATACTAATGGTCTGCGGATATAGTTACTGTAAATGCACCCCTTTTTGTCGGATACACACGTACACAAGTCAATGGTGAAAACGGAGCTTTACTTAATTATGGAAGTATGACGAATGGCGGAACTACAACTATCGAGTTCTTATTCTACCCAAATATGATTAACATTGGAGAGAAATTTAATGTCTGTGTTACAGTGGTGAGTACTAAACAAATTGAATGTACTTCGGGGATTAATAGATCCGTATCAGAACCAGAGTACATAACTATAAACATGCCCAACACTGGAAACTCACCCAACACAGGAAGCACAAGAGGGATTAATTGGGGTGCAATTTGTAAATCATTTGATAATCTGATAGTTGAACCATGTGAGACTCTCACAACACCTGATGGATATACGCTCACGAGTGTAGGGCAGAGAGTATTCCTGGTATGTATTGGAGGTAGTGGTCTTGCAGCAGCGTTGGGTCACTCAGAGTTAATAGCCCCGCTAGGTTCTGCTGCAAGATGTGGTGGAAGTTCATCCACAGATAATGGATTGGGTAACTTGCTTCAAAGTCTCATAGCTAAGTGAGACGCTTGGCGTTATTTGTAGAATGGAGAACAGCGAAAATAATGTCACTCGCCATTTACTAAATTTTTAGCCATCCCTATAACTGAATTTTTATTAACTGTCTCCGTGTAAAGATCTAATCTTATGACTATGCCAATGGGGTGGGATGATAAAATTCGTAAAGATCCTGACCCGTATGAAATACAAGAAGACATATTATGGTCTGACCAAGTCACCACCGGTTTCTTTCGTACAAAAGTAAAAGATAATAGATATATTTCAAATCTAAAAGTGTCTACTTATCATGGTATAGTTTCCCTTGCAGACATTGATGATATTGTTGTTATGAACTCAAAACGTATGTCGCAGTCTCAATACTCAGGTTATTCGGTTGGAAGATATACAAGATTTGGAACTGGCAACGTTAAGTCAAATAGCCGGACAGTTGGTGATGTGGTATTCATGTCAGGTGGAAGACCTGTTGTGACAATCGATCAAGTGCAAGATCCTCAAGGTGTTGCCAGATTAGCTAAAGCAGCAAGAAAGGAGTTGATTACTAAAAGAAAAATTGCTGCAAAGACCATAATTCCGCAACAAAAAACTGAGGTGGAAAAGAAGACTATTTCTCTAAGTGATTATACATCACGTGATCCAATACCTGGTACTAGCTCCAATCATATTGTACCAGATACAAATTGGAGATTGACTAATAGCATAGTAGCACCAGAACTGATTAAAAGTTTTGAGTATAGAGCTCAGATCTTAAGATGGATTGATGGAAATCCAAGTGACTATTACAATAGGATAATTATTCATCCCATTGAGAAAGGTAGTTTTATAGAAATTAGGAATGAGGGAGATGCTAAGGCTACTGTGAAACTAAACATTGTCGAAATAATCCCATCAATAGTCTGGAGCACAGATTTTATGCGAGCCAAGTCCAATGACACAAAACTCCAGTTGACCCATTACAATCAAGATAAATCAAATTTGATAAATCCTGCTCAAATTGAAGAGGTTATTATAATGAATCTATTTGATTCAGTTAAAGATAATCCCTATCACATGTTGAATACTCTTAAGAATATAGAAAATAACAGTCTTTATTGGCTAAGAGTTGATGTTCGAGTAGATCAATTCAAGCGTGACCTGTATCCGCTTGTGCCTTTCTATGGTTTGAACGAACATATTTCATGGTATAATATGTTGATGTATAACGAAGGTAACACGTTTAAGGTGAAAAAATTTCAAGCAATAACAAACGTAAGATTACTGACATATGATTATGATATTCATGAGGGAAGGACTTTATCATTTGAGCAATTTGATAGTGTTGAAGTAAGACCCTCAGTAGAACGTGGTGATTATCTGTATAGTACCGATGAGGGAATTTTTACCTCTCCAATAAAACCATCAAAATTTAAAAATTTAAGCTTTTCCAAGGATGTGACACTACTTCGTGAGGGAACACCTGTGTTTACATTTCAAGCAGTTCAAGAACATGAAAAGTTACTTAACGTGATCCAGGGAATACAAAATCAGTTCGTTAAACCACATCAGGAATCTATACCCACAGTTAGTAATTCTAGCAAGTCACTAAACTTACGCTGTGCTCATTGTGGAAAAAATGTCACGATAGACTCAAAATTCTGCAATTATTGTGGTGCACGCATGACACCGATGTGTTCAAAGTGTAATCATCAAAATCCTGCTGGTTCTGAGTTTTGCAGTAATTGTGGATTTATACTTAACTAATTTTATTCATAAGATTGCGGCGGCTATCAAGTATTGTCATAACCTTGAAATGTAAAGTTATATTGTAACTTGATATTACCACCGATTAATCAAGATCGCAGATCAAAATCGCAAAATCGCATAGGAATGCTAATTAATTGAATACATCATCAACAGTAGGTAAAGCCGCTTCAGAATTCAACCATTTTTATCAGTATTAATTAATATCAATTCATTTTCTTTTTAATTTTACAACCTTGTCGAATGTGCCAACTCGCATATGAACATCTTTGGAGTTTGACATATTTTTTAACACCTCATTACAATCACTATTTGAAAGACCATACTTTTGTTTTAACGTATCTGTGAGGTCTGATGCACTGATTTCGAAATTTGAACTTAACAAGTCTGTTGCTATTTGAGTGTCACGATAGGAACTAGATTTCTCAAAGCCTTTAAACTCATTATATCGTGTGTTAATGTCAACCGTCTTGGGTTTTTCTACACGGAAATCTCTGGTATCGATTTCCTTTTGCTTAGAGTTATACTCATATTCAGGATCAAACCTGTTGGTTATGAAATCCACAAACTGTTCTTTATCAATGCTCCGCATCTTGTTGCTTATCATATAGTTACTAATAATAGGAACACCAATACTAATAAAGCTTTAGCCTAAAGCGCGTCGAGTCAACTTTGAATGATCCAAAAAGCTGCCTGGAATATTAATGATAGAGATATTCCTACAATGATTAGGAATAACCCAGATGCATATATTACTTCAAGTCCTCAATATCAAAATCACGATACATTTGTTCAGTGATTTCATCATCAATCTGTTGTTCTGTGAACCCCTTGTTTTCAGGTACTGCTCGAATTAAAGCTCGTAGATACTCGCGTCTTATAGTTACGCCATGGTTTTCTGTATCATCGAACACATATGATTTTGGATGTGCTTTATTCAAATACACGATACCATCTTCTATGTATATCAATTCCTTTTTACTGTCATAGACAAATTTAGTTGTAATTTTATAAGTGTTATTGCCAATCTTAAATATCTTAACCATCATCTTACTATCCCCTGTCTTTGTATATAATCTATTCCACGTTGTGTCTTATTATGTTCTACATTAAGTAACGCCAGCTTCTTCAATTCAATAACAGGCAATATTTTTAATTGCTGGTCTTACAATAATATAACAAATCTCTTCTGTTGTCAGTTAGTAGTCCTCAAATCCTGCATCTCGAATGGTTGATAAAAACCAAGCTAAACGGTCTTTAAGGGACAAAAGGTGAAGATGGTCCGACTACGGAGACTTTAATTCTTGGCGCACGATAAAGCACAGCGCGATTGACTTCAGGCGTAGCCTCTTCTATGTCAACTTGGTTACTTTTTAGTAAGAATTCTATGACCTGATCTATCAACCTGTTATCAAAATAATGCTCGTACATTAGCCATTCACGGATATCGACTAATGATGAGCCTTGAACTCTATCAAGCAGATGAGTCACAACCAGATAATATCCTTGAAGTGCAGCTCTGTGCGTTTGTTGTAAAATGAGCCATGATTTTTCTTTATCTCCCTTAACACTAATACGGAAATCTAATTGTGGAAGTGGAAGATCGGTACGTGAAAACGTGGATCTATATTTTTTAACTTTTATCAATCACTGTTACTAGTTACGCGACCCACATATTTAAGCTTACAAATATTAATAGTTAATGTCGCAACGAACACTTATGTTAAAGAACGCTATAAACATTCTTCATATTAGGTTACATTAGATAAGTTACCAACTGTTTTATAGTTAGTGGCGCATTTTTACGTTTTGACAGCTGGACACGGCAAAGCAGACACGGTCACAGGACAGGACTCAACTTAAGTCGCGTTGACAGTCACGTACAGCACTTACGGTTTAATTAATTAATTGATGGTCAACATTCGGTTTTTATGATGACAGTCAGTTAACTCAAATTTAATTAATGCCTTATCAATCACACATGTTAAGTGGTGGTGGTCGTGGTTATACACCCAAGACTCGATGCTGTGTGTTCTATCGGGTCGCGTCCTGTCGTGTCACGTTGCGTCTGTGTTAATTTACAATGTAATGACTAACAGGATTTAACATTTTTAGAGCTTTTAATCACGCCTGAATGGCAAGAAATAACCGTCCCACAAGGTCATCCGCCTTTATGGTTGAGATTAATTTAAAACATTAACACAGAATGAATAAACCGAATTAAGATATCTAAGTTGGCTACCAATTTTAATATATTGTATGAGAAATATTAAATGATTTTGATTTCAAA
>JANWKP010000224.1 GCA_025451315.1 Nitrososphaerales archaeon
CTAAAGAAATAAAAGGTATTAGATTTGCTTCATTTCTTAAACTCAAGTTTCTATTTGATATTTTATTTTTATCTGAATTATTATAATAATGTGACTAGATATATTTTGAAATCTTGAATTATTATCCATAGATTATTCCAGCGAATAAAAAAATATCTGTATATTGAATTCAGTTTGAGTAAACTTAACAAATATCCTTGATAAAGTCGAGTTATGGAGACAATAACAAAATTATTAATAGTTTCTGTCATGGTAGTCCTGTTAGGAACTTTTTTAATGTATGGTGTGGAGTCTAATGCACCCAATTCAGAAATAAAATCCTTAGAAGATGCCTTATGGTGGTGTGTAGCGACAGTTACTACTGTAGGATATGGTGATATAGTTCCAGTAACCAGCTTAGGTAGATATGTAGCAATTGTGTATATGGGTTTTGGAATTTCAATGATAACCATTTTGTTATCAACAATTACAAGTAATTTTTACAATAAAAGAATTGAAGGTGTAGAAAGAAAAAAGGACAAGGAAGAATTGGATTTCTTTAGAACAGCAGTGATGGATAAGTTATCAGAATTAGAAAAAAAACAGAATCAATGTCTAGATTTATTTCATCAATTATATATAAAAGACCAAGAGAAGACGGATGATAAAAATATATGATACTAATTTTGAATGATATGAACAAAATATGATTATTTATAAATTTGTTATTTCAATTACTTTATTTTCACTAATTCTCCTCCTGTCAAACATATACCTATAGGATAAATTCTTAACAAGTTGTTAGAGGCTACAATAACACCAAAATTAGTGTGATAAACTACCCTCATCTTAGTAGCAAGGAATAATAACAACTTAATAAGTAAAAAATTTTTGAATTAATGCTAAGTAACGTTATGAATAGTTTTGATTCATAAACTTGATGCTATGTTTCAAATCCGACACAAAGATGTTCGGACTTTTATTTCAATTAGCATTGTGATTATAATTATGATTTAGACCATTTCCTTATCAACGTTTTCATCATTGCAGATATTTGTGGGTCTACGCGGCTGGTGGAACCGAACCTGATTTGGTTTCATTCAATGGATAACCTGGGACGAACATCTTAGCCAAGTTAATAGTTTGTGTATCGTTTGCAGTTATTGGCGGAAATAGCGTTCCAAATGGTTCCGATGTTGGGATTACCACTCCTACGTCCTGAGCGAATTTGTCATAAGCAGAAATTAGTTTCTTCAGAATATCAGGATGCTGGTCTGCCAGGTCTGTATTCTCTCCCAAGTCAGTTGCTAGATTATATATCTGATTCTTCGTCTTTATTTCGGAATCTCTGGTTACTACTACTATCCTGATAGAATCTCTGGTTACTAGAGGGCAAAGGGTGAACCGCCTCGTTCCAGAGCGGCCAGACGCCCCTTCCAACCACCGGTGCGATGCGCGACCGAGACTTCATATACACCACGGCGCACAGCTAGAATAGGATCATCAGAGGCATCGATACCGTCGGTAAGACGTGTGGGATCGTGCATCATCACAAGATCGCCTATCTCTTCGACTGTAGTTGGCCGGATCAATTCGAGCCGCCCTATGCGTACACGTGGGCGATTGTCGGGCCACGGCGCGGTCGGGTCGTCAGTTGGATCGCCTTCTCCGGCAAGTTGCAGGACAAGATTGAAGACCACAGGTGCTTCTCGCAGCCGTGCCTCCAGTTCTTCAAAGAGATATGATGGCGGTTGCTTCTGCAGTTCTTCCAGCGTCTGACCAGCAACGCCGGCCTCAGGCTCCCAGTGATATCGTGCGTACTGTGCCTCATCCGCTGCATTCACAAAACGGAAGGCATGAATTGCATGAAAAGTAGTCTGAGCCAAACTGACTGGGGCTGGAAGGGCCTTGGCTATCTTTACTGCGTTTGCAACCCATGGGTGGGTCGCTAAGAATGGCATGAATTTCTTATCGTCGGGCTTACCTGTGGCGGGGTCCGGCTTTACTAATTTTAGAAATTCGAGGAGCTCATCTGGGGTACGAGCAAAAAAGAGTGGGATCGGTAGAGCGATTAGATCAGTTACTGTGCCCTCTGGGAGATAGAACTTTGTGGCCATCGAGGGACGGGCTGCCGGCCCCCAAGGACTACCCGATGCACTGTGACTGTGGCGCACTGTAACCGGGACGGGCTGACCTTGCAGATGTACTGCGCGGCTCAACTTCTTTGCCTCTGGAGTGGCTTTGAATCTGCCCGCGTAATAACGACCTTGGGCATGTACTCCGCGATAACCTGGATGAAATCCCTGAAAATCCTCGTGGATCATACCGACAAGTTCTGAAGCTAAACGATATTGACTGGGAGTCATAATCTTCTCATAGTGTAATTCTGTATTTGCTGTACCTAACTAGTAGCGGTGTCGAGAAGGAGGTCTAATGCGTGCTTGATTTTCAATGCCTTCAACACATCTCGTACTGATGCGTCTGGGTAAGCCCTGAAAAAGTTAAATGCAGAGATTTGGTGCTTTACGATGAAATCTTTTATATCAGGACTACGTATCCCGGGATAACCCTCAGTCTCTTCAAAGATATTATCCAGTAGGTCCGGAACCATAGAACCAAAGTCGTCGATGTACGCGTCCCAATCACCATCAAAGGTGGACGCAAATAGGAGCCGGGTATCGTTGTCGAAAATCACGTATCTCATTTCATGAAGTGTACCTATGGTTAGTCTCCTATCGTCTCCACTCCTCGGAGTACTCAGCTTCTGTCGCAAGCGTTCTGCACCACCTGGCTTGAGAGTCGTGATAATTGTGAACTCATTTGATCGGCCTGATTTTAAGCCTGGTCGAACTTTACCTTCCGAGTCATTTTTGTTTGACATATTGACAAATAATCTTAGACTACTATAAAGGTTAATCGTTAGTTGTTCGCACGCCCAGCTCTGTTAGGTTAACGGGACAGTTGGTTGACTGATGATGATCCCATGCTTCAATTAGGACCAATTTTACCTATCGGGTTTCTTAGTATAACTGTTGCAATTAAATAGATAGGTTACATTCTTGCTTACCCACACGGGCTAGAAATCCATTTTTCACTGTCTTGTTATACGCCTCTTTTCCCTTGTAACTGCGGATAAGAATTCGGTATTCGTTTATCATTGATGTGATTGTAGACCAGAGAGCGTTTGAATATGTTAGATGTAAACTGCTTTCCATTATCCTGCATTAGCCTAACCGGTTTACGATTAACCATTATCAATCCTCTAACACATTGAGAACATCTATCTACCTCTTTCTTTTCTTTCAGACCACTATCTGCTTGCTACTTTTCTTGAACAGTCATCCAAGCAGCAGCTAATTACGTAAGTCCTTTCACTAGAATTACTCAAGTAAAAAAGGCCAAGGATGTCCATTTAAACCATATCATTGGGATGTTTCGCGGCAAACCGTTTGTATTCTATTATCTTGGCTCGACACTTTAGGACGTTAAGACTATATCTCTTTAGTGCTTTGTATATACCGGGCGTGCTTAACGAGAAACCAACGATTCTTTTTATTCGAAACTTGATCCTTCTACATCCAAATCTTTTGGTTAATCGAAGATCTAGTATGGTCTTGTATTTCTGATGTCATCTTCTTGTACTTGATATTCTGAGATCTTCTAGAGATCTGATAGTCTATCTATCCCTTTTGCTCGTACCTATTCTTCAACCTATAGTAAGTCTGGATACACCATATCTTTTACAAATAATAGATACAGTATGACCAATCCATTCTTTTTCATGTATCGAAATACTTTGTGGTTAACTGGAGATAATATTATATCATAATAAAAATAATAATATGCTGAACCATAATGGTGACCACTGTACTTCCGTTCACAAGATTAAATCGATGATCAAACTTGTACCCTACAAAAACTGGACTTTTACGCTCAAATTCTCTATTTATGTTTGGGTGTCATAACGTCTCTGGGCTCTAGCCCTTGTTATCCAGCGCAGCCAACCATTTCAAAGCCCGTATCCCGGGCATGAATAAATATTCACCGCCGCGTACGGCAACGAATCGTGGTAGACCATGAAGACGGCGACGGACTGGGCGTTTAGGAATCGTAAAGATTCCGTCGCCCTCGTTATTTCCTACGATTGGATCTTGCTCCCTCCCATGGTTGATGAAGTCGCCATCAGTCACCCATTGCTTTTGCAAGAACTCGAATTGTCGTTTAAGATGTGCGCAGATCAACAGGAATACACCGCCGCGCTCCACTCCATCATCCTCCATAATGCCTTCGGGGAGAGGTGAGCCAAAATTGTTGGCACGCCGCAAAATATGGTGGAGATTGACGGCTACCAGATCGTCCTTCAAAGCATCGCGCGGGTTCACTCGCCGAATGTGTGCACTGAAAGGACACTTCAATCCCTTCATATCATTAGCATAGCTGAAATCGTTATTGCGGTTAGGATCAGCGCCTAATTCAGGATCATCATGCTCGGGAGCCAGCGCCAAGGGAGCACCGCTTCGCCATCTACCGACCATCTTCGCGGCAATCAACTCTTCTTCTTCAAGCGATGAGGCTTGCTCATGTAGATATTTACGAAACGCGGCGACTCTGGTGTGGAATTTGCGAAAGGCTATAAAGGTACCATTACGTCTTAACACCTCAGGTTCCGGATTTGTCGCTGTCTGTCCAAGTTCGTCCGGATAGCCCATGATGAACTCACCAGCTTTTACCGTTGGGGCATATCCCGGAGGAGGATCCACGCCACTTCCTTCAATGTGTGGATTGTGGAGACCATCCTTGAACCCAAAAGGGTTACGCCCGTCCGGGAATTCATTGACTTTCAGTCGGTAAATCACTGAGATTTGAGGCAGGCTCCTATGACTCTGGCGCGCTTGCTCCAAAACTGCTTCCAGGCTTTGATCGTCCCTCGAAAAAATCGACAACCCAATGTGCATGTTCGCGGTACCAAATGGATATTCCCAATTAGTAGGAGAGTTATCACCGACGTCATTCAGATCGGCTGCCCTCGCCGCCATGCCTTGGCGGAATTCCTCGGGGAAGCTATCCAAAGACGCCTTCGGAAGTCCGATTGCCTTGAGTCCGTGATAGCTGAAAGCAATACCCATCCAAGCCGGAATACTTGGTACCCACCAGTCCACCGCCGGCGCGATGTATGGGATAATGCGACGCAACATCTCGCGTCCCTGCGCAGCGTCGTCTATGCGAAGCACGAAATGTACTCCTTTGTATGGAGACGGACGTGGACGCAGGATCATAGCCTGTATATCGCTCGCTTCTACCGGGGGAACTGCAATTGATACCATCATTCATGCCTCCGATAGATGCTTAGATTCCATTGTTTCATTAATGACCGTCGTTGGTTTGAGTTGAAATTGAGATCATGACACATTTTTTCATAATCATATGAGTATGCAGGGACATAACATTTTAATGATTCGCGAATCTCCGACACTATTGGGAAGGATATCGATAACATTAATATCCCTTCCCTTCAACCGTACTTATACTTTAAACTAGGACACTCCGATACAACATCCTGTCCAAGAAAATGAGAAGAGACTGATCAGATCCAACATCTATAACATTCTAACTAATAGAGAAATATTAAAATATTTATTACAAGAATATGAAAAAATTCTTCAGACAGAAAAGTAAAACAACAAGTTTGCTGTGACGAAAATACCCTGTGTGCTTACTAATTTTGATGATGTAGATAATAAAAAATATAGCATGTCTTAAGATGCAGGAGTTGAATTCAGATAATAAAAATTAGAACATAATCCTCACCAATTTTTTCATTAATAAAGTCAATTAATATTTTTGTATATATTATTCTGATTCATTTAATTACACTATCTGTAGTACTTCACTCTAATGAATATATTTATCGAGAGTAAAATATTATTTGAATGTCTTAGAAATAAGTTTCTAATAATAAGAGCTAAATACAAGTACTGATATCTCTACATTGGACTCCTCTTTTAGAACCGCTATCGGTATTACTCCCTCCTTGAGACATTTCGAGTTCCTATAACTTACTGATAATACAAAAACAATTTAAAAAATAAATTCTAATAATAAAAGCAAAATACTATGCGATAGAACCCTACTATATACATGCAGGGTTCCACTCCCGACAGATATGTAAATACATGATATTACTATAATGATTTTGAAAAATATCTAAAACTTTTATTATCAATTAAAAGTCAGATGATTGATTTTATCGGTTAGAAAAAAATATTGTATGATATAGTAAAAAGTAATTGTATCAAAAAAACTGTTTAAAAAGGAAAAAAATACTATTTAATGAACTCTATCAAAGTATGCTTTTGGAATTTACAAAATCTATTTGATACAACATTAAGTGATCTTGCATTAGATTTTGATTATACACCAGCTAATGGATGGGACGAAACAGTAAGAGATATAAAAATTGATAATCTAGTTAAAGGAATTTCATCTACCTTTTCTTCTGGGCCTGATTTAATTGGAATGTGTGAAATTGAAAATGAATATCTTGCTCAAGAAATAGCAACAAAATTAAATAGAAATCTGAATAGAAGTGATTATTCTGTTGCAAAATACAAAGATAGTCCTGATATTCGTGGAATAGATACATGCCTTATCTATTCAAATTCAATTTTTGAATTTATTGAATCCAAATCCTATAATATAGATTTGCGTTATCCTACTAGGGATATTTTTTATGTAAAATTAAAAGTATTATATAATAATTCAAATCTTTATGTTTTTGTAAATCATTGGCCATCAAGAAGAGGAAAAGATGGTTTTACTGAATCTGATGAAACAGAATTTGCAAGATCTCTAGTAGCAGAAAATTGTGGCAAATTGGTAGATGATATAATCAAAATACCCAAAGAAGAGTCTCATAGACTTCCTAAATGTCTAATAGATTGTCCAGAATACGAAAGTAATTTTAAATCTAATGATCAAGATGCTATTTCTGATAATTTAGACAAAGAAAAAATAATAAAACAAAATGAAAATTTGTTAAAAAGATTAGATGATCAATGGAATGAAAATATTATATTAATGGGTGATTTTAATGATGAACCTTATAATAAAAGTACAGTAAAATTTCTTAATGCTACACCTAATTTAGATCTCTTGAGAGATTGGAGGACTATTTTTCAATTGAAAAGAAAAGATTGGGGAAATACAAAATCTGACAGAGAAATTTATTTAGAAGAAAAGCCGTATTTATACAATTGTATGTGGAAACTTATTCCTGATGGTACTCACTATTTCTATAAGACAAATTCACTCTTTCTATTTGATCAATTTATTGTATCACGGGGATTATTAAAAAATTTAAAACATCTTAAAATAGATTTGGATTCAATAAAGATACATAAAAACTGTCTTTCATTAGGTAGTAATTTATTGGAAGAGGATTTTAGCGATAATGTTAATTACAAAAATAAGAAAAAATTGCATTCATATCAGAAACTAGGTCCTATGGGATTTAGATTTTCTAAAACAAAAATATTTGATTTAAACAAAGATGTAAAAGAAAAAAAAGAATTAGAAATAATCCTACAAGAAGCATTACAATTAAACCTAAATGAGAATATTACAAAACTAATAAAAGATAAACTTAAAGGATTGACAGAAAGGTTAGATAAAATACAAAAAGATAAAGGATATTATTCTAATTTTGTCCAAGATCCTAATACAGGATTTAGTGATCATTTCCCTATTAAATGTATAATTGAAATAAATTGATAGTTTCAAAATTTGAAATGATTTAGTGAAAATAATCTATTCTATGTATCTATTACGGTACATCAATTCCTATAAAAATGAAAGAAAAAGACATCATCTTATTTTTTCATTCTCTTCGAAATAGTTAAATTAAATAATTATCTGATTTAATTAAGAACTTTGGAAGAAGATAAAGATAAAGAAAATGAAAGTCATGAAAGAGATTTCAGTTATAATCCCAAACGTAAAAGTGACAACATAAAAGAAGAAAGATCAATAGATATAGAGAATAAACAAGATGAGGAGGATATTAAAGAAAAAATAATAGAAAGAATGATTAATAGAAATAGTAATAATACATATAGCAATACAGACAGGTACAATAAAAGAAATACATTACCATCTATTGAAAATAGAATTATCTATGATTTACAAACATTACTATCACAAAGACAAGAAATGCTTTGGAATGTTTTACATGAGCGCTATCAATACAATACATCAATAAAGAGAGGACAAGACTTTCTTCTCAATCATGTTGATTCTAAACTTTGTCTTGTTGTCATGTATGCTGATTTAGTAGGTTCAACAAAGATGAGTATGGCTTTACCAGTAGAGAGAATGGCAAAGATAATCAAAGCGTTTTCTCATGAACTGTCTTCTGTTGTTGAAAGTTATAATGGGTTTGTATTAAAGTACGTAGGAGATGCAGTTATTGCGTTCTTTCCAAGTGGCTTTAACAAGTATCTATCTTGCGATACTGCATTCCAATGTGCTAGATCAATGATTAACGTAATAGAAAATGGTATTAATCCAATTTTGGAAAAAGATAAAGATAATTATCCAAAATTAGCTGTTAAAATAGCAATAGATGAGGGAGAGAATTTAGTTATACAATATGGATATGATAAAAGCGCACCTATCGATCTGATAGGATATCCTATGAATGTAGCAGCAGAGATAGAGGAATCCCTAACAGGGCCAAACAAGATTTCTGTGGGAAATAATGTATATAAATTGTTACATCCTACAATACTATCAGAATTTCAAG
>JANWKP010000225.1 GCA_025451315.1 Nitrososphaerales archaeon
CTCCAGACACACAAACCCCACCATCTACAGAAACTCCAGACACACAAACCCCTCTAAGTAATGATAACGAAACTGGATTTTTGTTACTGAAAACGAATGTAATTAATGATAACAACGGAACAAAGCAAGCGAATAATTTCACAATAGAGATGAAAGGTTCACAAGCATCTCCTTCCTCATTTAAAGCTGTACAATCACCTTTAGCTCAGCTTATAGAAGTTGTACGAGGAGACTATAAAGTTCAGGTCGAAGGTATTTTAGGTTATGATGTTAAATTTAAAAACGATTGTACTGGATTTACAATTGAAAATAATATTACAGTTTGTACAATTACATTGAATGATCTACCAATAACACCACCCTCACAATGCCCTCCAGGCCAAAGTCCTGCAGCGAGTCAACATCTTGACCAAACTACACAAGTATGTGTTCCTGACCAACAACTTCCCCCAAGTAAAAAGGCAACTGGATTCTTGTTGCTTAGAACAGATGTGATTAATGATAATGACGGTACAAAACAAGCCAGTGATTTCACAATAAATATTTTAGGTTCACCAGCATCCCCTTCTTCATTAAAAGCAGCAGAGTCCCCCTTAGCTCAAGTAGTAGCAATTGAACAAGGACGATATGCTGTTCAAATTGTAGGTATTGAAGGTTATGATGCTAAATTCAAAAACCAATGTGCTGATTTTATGATACAAAATAGTACCAAAGTATGTACTATAACGTTGAACGATCTGTCAATAAATCCTCCACCTTCAACTCCTCCTCCATCCCCATCTAATGGAAATGTTGACGCCAAATTCCCATCTGAGATCAAGAAAGCTAAACATAATGAGATGGTGGTATTAGATGGGTCAAGTTCTATTGGAAGAATAACTAATTGGACTATCGTACAAACAGGTGGCCAACCCACAGTTGCTTTGGAAAATGTTCCTACAAAACAGTTCTCAAAGAAATTCACTATGCCAAACACAAATGATACCTTGAAATTTACTCTTACTGTCAGAAATGATCAGACAGGAAAACAAGATACAAGTACAATAACAGTCAGCAAAACAATAACATCGCCTCCACCAACTGGGGATAGTTTTGTTCCATTCAATTTTGCTGCAGCAGGTGATTGGGGATGTAATTCTAATTCAGAGAAAAATGTGCAATCTATACTGTCAAAGGAAACAGAATTAGTTTTAGGATTAGGTGATTACTCTTATGAAGCAGATGCAGATTGTTGGCTAGATACTATTTCACCTATAAACAGCAAAATGAAAATTACTATAGGGAATCATGATAGCGAAGAAGAAGAAAGTACTGCTCTTACAGGACAATTCTTAAACCACTTCAAATTGAGTAAGCAATATTATTCGTTCAACAAAGGAAATGTCTTTTTCCTTGTAATGTCAACTCAAGATTCCTATTCTAAAAACTCTGAACAATTTAACTTTGTAAAGCAGGAACTAGAAAAGGCTTCCAAGGATCCAAATATTGACTGGATAGTGGTATATTATCATAAACCAATTTATACTTCTCCAACTAAACATGCTGCTCTTACAAGTTTTGGAGATATATACCATCCATTATTCGATCAGTATGATGTAGATTTAGTATTGTCTGGACATAATCATAATTACCAAAGGACGTTCCCACTCAGCTTCAATAAAGATGATTCGGCTAAACCAATCATAGTTAATAAAAATCCAAATACCTATAACCAAGTAGGAGCACCAATATTTATCATATCAGGTACAGGTGGTGTTGGTCTTCATACACTTGGTACACAAGCTGAATTTACTGCTAAACAATTCGGGAAATTTGGTCATATCAATATCGATGTGAGTAGAGATACTTCAAACAAATTAATCGGAACATTTTACGATCTTGCAGGAAATAAGTTAGATGAATTTACAATCACTAAAGCTTTAGTTTCATCTTCACCTAAGATATCATCATCACAAACGACTACATCATCAACGCAATCTCTAACCACTACAAGTGCAGTTCCTGCCATTACAGATAATTCTGAAGTTGATGTATTTGGGATTAAGAAAATTTACCCAACCAAACCTGGAGGAGAGGAATGGTTTATGAACATGGATAACATAAAGGCAGATCCTCGATTCGAAATCGGTGGAAGTGCAAATGATGTTAAAAAAAATTCTGACGCAAGTTGGTCTCCCCTGTCAGGAGATAAGGTAACACTCTTAGTATACACTAGTGATTCTAAAGGAAAATTCGATGATAAAAATATGTCAACATATAATTTGAAGGATTTAGCTGCTACCGGCCATTGGTATAAAGAAAATGATTGGAAGAATATAGAAATAGGTGGTTATTTTAAACTCAATAGTGCTGATGATCTAGGATTAGGATATAGTTTCTATTCAAGGTCTATAGATCATAGTAGTACACATGGAGGGTGTGGTGGAGCGACACCCAAATTTAATATTGGATTTGATGGAGAAATTAAAGCAAAAAAAGAGATGTGGCATATTAGCATGTTAGATTCACCTGGAGTGAACGATGAAGATCTTTCTCCTTCAATTGTTGGTAAATGGCTTGGAATAAAAGGAATAGTCTATAATCTGCCAGGTGACAAAGGAGTTAAACAAGAATTTTGGATTGATAAAACTAATGAAGGAAAATGGGAAAAGGTATATGAATTCACAGATGAAGGGGGATTTGGAGAAAGAGGTAATAATGGACCAGAAAAATGTGGTGGTAGTTGGGACCAACTGTATACATGGGGAAGTCCAAAGAGTGTATTTACATGGGATCAATCAAATGTGTCGTTCAAGTTCTTATCCATAAGAGAGATTTTACCTCCAACACTATGATAATTTTTAGATTAGTTAAAACGAGTTTTGAGAATATAAGCATGATGTAAATATAGTTTAGCAAAGAATAATTTTAATTCAATTTGAATATTAAATATTTAATCCGTGTTCAAATATAATTGAGGCATGGCCATGATAAGATATTGTTTATATTAAGCTATTTCATTATATTCAAATAATTTTTCCTAGAAATTTTTCTGAATTGTTTTTTAATAAATTTGATATATCCTCAAAATCCATACCTAAGGTATCGCCTATGCATTTAATTACGCTTAGAAGATGAGATATCGATGATGAAGGCAAATAGTTAAAACAGTTTGAATATTTTACTGGTCCATCAGTCTCTACTAATATTTTATCAATATTTGTCTTTTTTAAGAGAACCTTTTTATCCGGTGCATACAATAGAACAGGCCCATAAGATACAAAAAGATTCAGATCCATAGCTTGTTTTAGATGTTTCTTATTTCCATTGAACCAATGTAATAAGGATCTTTTAATTTTATATGAGGGTAATATCTGTAATATGTCATCAATGGATTTTCTCGAATGAATTGAAATAGGTTTATTATATTTTTCAGCAAGTTCCAATAAAAGTTGGAATATTTTCTTTTGGATGGAGTATTGTGTCTCATTTTGATTAATATATGTTGGATCCAATCCAATTTCTCCAATTCCATCTATGTATTTTAAATTAGATATAAAAAATTCTTTGAACTCTTCTATATTCTCTTTAAGCGCAAATTCAGGATGAATTCCAATGAATTGAGTTATTACATCCTGTTGATTATTAAATATTATTAAACTTTTTTTAGATGTTGTAAGATCTACAGTTACAGAACATGCCTTGATATTTAACGATCTTAACGAAGAAAGAATATGACTTGTATAATCTGAAAAGTGATCATCGGTTAAATGTATATGTGCATCAAAATATTTCATATGAAAATAAAATTTATGTTAACTTAAATAAGTTTGTAATTCTTGACCTAAAAAATTTGAAATTATAAAGTATAATACTTGATTTTCTTTACTATATCCCTACCTGAGTAATTTTAGCTAATAGTGAAAAAATTAAAATTTTAATTATAAATTAATCGTTCTGATACATTTTATTTTTACCTGTTAATATGGTTACTAGATTCTCAATGTCATTTATGTCTAACCAATGATTGAAGAATAGGCTGATAGATCATAGCTCTTGTTATTATTGTGACCTTGTATCTCACTATCTCACGTCACTTGATCAATCTTATGGAAGAAAATGACCAAGAAATATTTAATATGTCCAAGGGTTTGCTAAAATTTACTTTTTTATTCTATTAAACAAATTTATAAGATGAAAGAAACACTCTCAAATTGTTAATATACTATATTATATGTAATCTCAAAATGATTTTAGATTGACATATTTTGAATAGTTCAAAACTCTAAATTTTGGTTCTGTATTTAAATATTGATAAACGAGAGTTAATAATGGGTTCTTATATATGGCAAACTTAGGATATGAAATCTATTAATATCTTGGCTAAATTGTTATGCCTATGGTATCAAGATCTGGCTATTTCTATGGTTTATTAATAGCAGGAATAGTGTTTATTGCTATTGGAATTTTATCAATTTATTATTCAAATACTTCAGCAAAAGTAGATGTCGATGGTATTATCAATCCAGATTCTGTTGATATTCTTTCTCCTAATATGGATAGAGGAAATACTGCATTTATCTCGGTTTCAGGATCTCTTTTTAATATGTCTATAACATACCCTAATAAAACTGATATTATTTTGACAGAATCTTCATCGGATTATTCGTTCAATTTAACAGCTGATCAAGATGGAGAATATTTTATAGAAATTAACAATTTAGGAAAGTCGAACATTTTAGTTGATGGTTATGCATTTACTAAAGGAAATAATTTATCATTGATTGGCCAAATAATGCTAATAATTACAGGAGTAGTCATAGCTGTTCTAGGTGTTAGGACAAGACAAACATAATTTAAAAATCCTTTTTAGTATGATTCTATGTCTATTTGATTAGAGAGTGTTTACAAGATTTGGAACCGAAATAAAAAAATTTCTACCAGCAACATGGAGTATATTAATAATACTAAGTTAATTAGTGATTTGATAGAAATGATAACAATTGATACGATGCAGATCTATTGTCTTTATGACGTTCATGGATCATTACGTCTATTGCCAAGGAAAGCTGGCATTTATAGATAGGAAATGAGTGAAGTCTTAATTTCGAATTCTCTATGCAAATATACCATCTCTTTATGGTTGGATATGACGAATCCCTGGCAGAAGAATTACCTAATACCGCACCTCGACTAAAAAGTAAACAAAATCGTAACTATCATTATTCGGAAGAGAATAACATTAGATTTATTTTCCATAACTATACTATAGAATCATGTAAGGTATCTCCTTTATCATAAAAAATATAAAAGAAATTCACAAAAATTACACTGTGTAGCACTGTATTGCACTACTCGCCCCACTTTTTTTCTCTTATTATAAAGCTTGACTGCATTATTATTACGATATAGATAATGATTCACAAGCAAAATTATGTATGTATAACATGTGGACGGGGATTTACTAGAAGGACTAGTGGTAATAGGCACAATTTAAATTTACATTCTGGAATGTCCCAAATCGCTGAATCTTCTTTATATTATATTGGCATTTTACAAGGTAAATATCCTACTCCGGATCCTTCAACAGCTTCTAAAACAAGAATCTGTAATCATTTAGATCTAAATCATTCTAGCCATTTAAATACAGGTGGCAAATTCACATTCCATGATTTTTTTAGAGATAATACTGCTCACATAGATATAGTAATAGAAAAATATTACGATAAACTTAAACCATTTTTAAGCCAGGAAGAAATAAATAAATTTGTTCTAGATTGCATTATCTGTCCAATAACTTCTACCTATATAACTAATATAGATCAATTCAATGAACATATTAAAATGGTTGATAATATTGTAGGATATATCAGGATAATTGGAAGAACTAGGAGGTAAAACTGCTAATTATTCTTAAAATAGACTTCAAAGAGGTTAAGCCGAATTCTCACCAATGTCATCTCAGTTCTTAAAAGAAATATTGATTAATTCAGTTGTGATTCACTTTAACTATTAACTAAAGTCTCAAAGGGTATGGTATGATATCTCATTTGGATATTCGGAACAAGAGATATTTAATAAATAAACCTGAGAACATTGAAAGAATTATCGATGATCTATAACTTTAAAGAAATCACTTTAAATTGCTAAACGGATTCTTGTGTAGAATAGTTACCACGTAGTGATGACACAAAAAATAAGAAATTCAACAACCAAAGACTTTACATGTAATATCACCAGAATATATAGAATTATCGAATTACCAATAAAAAATGAATATCTTAGATTCTAATACTTTATATTATTTAATCAATATTCTCCATCTTCTATTTGGTTTGATTTAAATTAAATTAAAATCTACAAGGTTAACGGAAGTAAATTTATTTTAATGGATAGTTTTTAGAATATTAATAAATTAGTTCCTGTTAGATGTTGGTATTCTCCTCTGTCAAGTTGAGGAGTATTATATTTAAAACAAGAAAATATACAAAAAGAGGATAGAGAATAATAGAATATGTAGCTACTTTATTGAAAGAAGTATTATTTAGTAGAGTATTCTAACTAAATGAAGAAGATGTTCTCAATGATTCATAACTTTAATACCATATCAATTTTATGGTATTATCTTGCAATACTCTTTTAAATTGTTTTTTAATTGTTATTATACTTAAAACGATGAAAAATAAAAGAAAAAACCATAATTGTATTACTACAAAATTTTCAAGTAATAGATTGTTTTTATTAAATAATAAAAATTTAAATGCAAAAAATTTTGGGGTTTATCTTCCTTTTCTTTTCCTCGCTGGTTCATTTTTTGTTATCATTATTCATATTGATATCAATCAAGAAAGGTATAATGTTATAGAAAATGTATGGGCAGATGATATTAATGGAACTGAAAATGGAGATAATATTACTGGTACAATAAATCAAGATACTATCAAAGGATTGAATGGAAATGATACACTAAATGGCAAAGAAGCAGGAGATAATATTAGTGGTGGCGATGGAAATGATACATTATACGGAAATGAAGGAAGAGATTGGTTACGTGGTGGAAGCGGGAGTGATCATATAGAAGGAACAAAAGGAAATGATATGTTATTTGGTGATAGAGGAAACGATACACTAAATGGAGGTCCTGGAAACGATACTCTTACTGGAGGACCCAATAAAGATATATTCATCTGCGGAACAGCTTCAGACACTATAACAGATTTTAATATTACTCAAAAAGATACAACTCCCGAAAATGATTGTGAAAATATAATTGGTAATATAGAAATTAATGAATCCTTATCTAAACAAAATAATAATTTGAAAATGCCTAGTATTCAAGAAAAAATGAATAGTAGTATAAATACAAAAAGTGATAAAAAAAGTCCTGATGACAGTTTATTTTTTGGATTATTTAAATAAATAAATGATAAAATAGTATAATAGATTTTACAAAAATTCTTTTTTGATTTTACGATATTTGAACTAATTAATATTAATTTTAACCTATCTACGAAAGAATAGTTATATAGTTGCAGTCAATTATATGTAATGAATCCCATATTCACATTTGAATCAAAATATTAGTAATATTCTTCTCATCTCTTAATCAATTCTAAACAGTGCATTTAACTACAAAAACAAAAAATCAAAAATATTTTTACGAGAGCTAAGTTTGTCACATGATAGAACTATGGATATATATTACTATAATTAAGGTGATTTCTACCCTCAATAATTAAAATTAGAAAACAAATCGCAAACTTAATGAAATATCTATTCATTCCGTTCGACTATCAATTATTATTTGACCTATTTTGTTATGACTATAAATTACATAACAATTTAAAAAATTCCTTTTCGGTAGGATCCTAATAGTTTGAAGAACTTCGTTTGACTCTTAATTCTATTTAATGTGAACATTACTTTTTCATCTCTAGAATGCCCTTCAAAATCTACATAAAAATAATATTCCCAAGGAGTTTCCTTTGTAGGTCTAGATTCGATCCTTGTCAGATTAATACTATCTAGAGAAAATTCCTTTAATATGTTGTATAAAGAACCTGGTTGATGCTTTATTGCAAAAATAATTGAAGTTCGATCTTTTCCTGAAGGTTTATCTACTGATTGTTTCGATATAACAAAGAACCGTGTAAAATTATTCTTTTTATCTTCTATTCCTTCTTCAAGGATCTCCATTTCATATATTTCTGCTGCTCTCCTACTTGCGATAGCTGCAGATTCCATCATATTGTTCTCCTTGATGAATTTTACTGCTCCCGCAGTGTCAAACGCTGGAATTGGCTCTAATTTTTTATTTTGAATATAGTTTCTACATTGTCCCAACGCTTGATGGTGAGAGTATACATTGATTATTTTTTTACAATTTTTATTTACAATTAAACAATGATTTATTCTTTGAAAGATTTCTCCTGAAACGAATATTTTGTCCTGTAATAATAAATCATAGGTTTCACTTACACTTCCCTCGATTGAATTTTCAATAGGGACTACTGCTATTTCATTTACATTATTTTTAACAGTTTCAAAAACATCGTGAAAGGTTTTTAAAGGAGTAGGTGTAGACCGTGGAAATTTCTGCATTATTGCCATTTCGCTATATGCTCCTCTTTCACCTTGAAAGGCAATCCTCATTCTTTTACTATTCAAATAATTGGTAATAATAAAACAATCTTTTATGTTTATTCTAAACTAAAAACTTTTAAATGCAAGAGGTATACTAATGATCAAATTTTTATTTGAAAAGGTTTAGATTTCTTTATTATTTATCATTCTGTTTTGAAAAAGTTTAATATCAGATGAGGTCAATATTGCATTCAGCAGTTTTTTTCCATTTTCTGATCTCTTATCAACTTTAATTCTTGATTTTCTTCCGATTTGTGAACTTAAAAGGAATTCGTTATTAATATAAATTCCAACATTGGATCCAACTTCTTTTTTATCTGCAATGATCACGATTGATGAACCAGACTCATTTATTTGGAAGTCAATCTCTCTTCCAAGAACTGGTATTTTAGGTTCTATATCAATTCTTAAACCTAATAAATCTTCCAGTTCAGAGACAGTCGAACCATTTCTTCCTATAATTTTAGGAATTATTTCTTTTTCTACTTTTATTCTTACTTTGTTGTCGGAGATGATTTGTATATCCGCACTAGGATCAAATCTTCTTACTACATCCTTAATCTTAGATTCTGCAAGTCTTGTAATATTACTACTAACATTTGTCCTTTTCTTCTCTGCTAATTCCTTTACAGGTACTACTATATTTTCATCACCATAGGTATAAATTTCATATTCTAGTTCTCCATTTTCAAAATCAAAAATTTCAACTAATGGTCTAGAGAGATCTTCTTCAACCATACCAGATGGAACTTTAACTGTTAATTTTAATTCATAAACTTTATTTATATTACCATCTTTAAGAAAGATAATTGTATCTATAATATGAGGAATCATTCCAAGTTCTATCTTTCCAATAAATCTTTGAACGGCATCTATTGGGCTATTTGCGTGAATTACACCAATCATTCCAACTCCTGATAGTCTCAAATCTGCATATACATTGAAGTCCTTTATTCTTCTTATTTCGTCGAAAATAGTATAATCTGGTCTAACCAGTAGCAGTAAATCTACTGCATTCTCAAAACTTCCTTCTAATGGACTATATTGTGTTACTTCTTTGGGAACTTGTAAATCTCTTGGTGATTCAAATGTTTTTACAATTTTTCCCTTTTTTGTATAATACTCTGCTAAACTACTTGCTATTGTACTTTTACCAGATCCTGGAGGACCGGCTATGACTATTCCTTCAGCTTTCTCTTCTAATCTTCTAACAAGTTTCTCATTCAAGTTGTAATCGTCTAAAGATAACTGTACTATCGGTCTGACAATAGTAATTTCTGTAGAATCAGAAAAGGGAGACCTAGTAATTGTAATCCTGTATTTTTCGTACTGAATAACGGCAGCTCCTTCTCGATTTATTTCATAGAATTTATTAGTATTCAGTGGGTTATATTCATAAATTTCCTTAATTATTTCCTTAAGATAGTCGTTTGTTATGATCTTTTCATCTAATCTTTTCAGTTCAAATTTTCCTGGGCCTCCAATTTTTGCATATGGACAAACTCCTTCTTTTAAATGGATACTCATCGTTTTGTCAGAAAAAAATTTTTCGAATTTGAAATGAGTTATTTTATTGTTGTATTTTACAAAAACTGAATCTATTCCTTGTGCTTGTGCTGCTAAATGTTGTACATAATCACCAGTAATGAGAATTGCGTTTTCTTTAAATGCTAATTCATTAATTATTGAATCAATTCTTCCATGCTTTGCTAATAATATATCATCATAATGTGGTCTTTCACCAGAAAATTTTATTTTAATACCTTTGTTATTACATACTTCCCGTATATCATGAATTTCTTGCAAACCAACCAAACCTTGATCTCTGCTAGTAGATGCCTGAGCTTGTAATTCGTCTAATACTGCCCTTGGGATAATTATTTCACTATCTTCAACTATTTTTCCAATCTGTAACATTTTAGAAATTTCTTTATCAATTATAACACTAGTGTCTAAAACATATTTTTTGATATTCAAATTATTTTATTAATTGTAAATCTTTATTCGTACTTAAATATATTTTAATTTCATTACTTTTGTCTAACTTGTAGCTTATGAACTGTTAGTTTTTAGAATGTGAATTAACAAAATAATTCAACCAGTCTTAATTTAAGAGAATCAAATCATTTACAATGAAATGACGATATTATCTAAAGAAAATGCCAAAGCCAGACTGGAAGAATTTAGAATATTGCTCAAGTACATGTCTTTTCTACAAAAAAATGGCTTTTCTGATTGTGGTAGGGGTCAGATTATGGGTCAAATGTCGTTAATACAAGAATTTCTCTCTGAGAATCAAACTAGTGACGAAATTTTAGATTTGCAATATAAGGATCCTGTTATAACAAATGTTCCAAATATCAATAATACTTCTCATCCAATTTCTGATACTCCACAATATTATACAACTACCAGTAATGAAACAGATAAACAAATTACTGATAGGTCAAAAGATAATACTTTTGACCTCGATAGTATAATATTAGAGAATGATACCTCTTCTGAAAGCGATAGTAAACTGCAAAATTCTCGTTGGTTACGACCATTTAAAAATGATGATCCTATAAAAAAGAAATTGTTTGAGAATTTTGAAAAGAATGAAATTACACAATCATGGAAAGAGAAAATAAGAAAAATGACACAATCAGATGTTATCTAAAATTTAAAATCTTATTTTTATACTTCATTCATTATTATAATAATTGTTAATTTCCCTTACTGAGTATTTCAATAGCTAGGTTAAATTCTTCTTCACTCAATGGTGGTATTTCTGAAATTTTATTATTTTTATTGACATGATCCATTTTTTTCTGACCTATCAAAGGGGCTATTATAGAAGGACTTGATCTTATTATTTGTAGTAGTTTCATAATTGGATCTGTTAAACCTTCTGAATAATCTGGAATTTTACTTTGAATTAATTTTCCTTGAAGTAATGGAACACTAGAAAATACTCCTATTTTTAATCTTTTTGCAGCTTCTAAAATTGTAAGGTTTTTTTCAATTCCGACATTTTGATTTTTTAAAAATAAAGCTTCACTATATGCTAAATTGTATGGTAGCTGGATAAAACGAAATCCATGATCTGCACCTCCTACATTTTTAGCGATATTACAGACTTCATCAAGTGATAAATATTCTTTATTTTCCTCACTTACTCTAAAACATGTCCAAGTAGCCATTCCATAATATTTTATTTCATTTTTAGAGCGGAACTTTTCATATATTTCAAAAACTTTCGAAAGCATATCAATAAATTTATTCTTACTAACATCCTGATTCCAACTTTCAAACGCATTATGAATATATACTAGATCGATCGTATTTAGTTTTAAATTAAATTGTGATCTTTCTACACATTTCTCTATGTATGCCGGGTTAAGAACGTTATATCCAGAACTTATATCCTCTGCTTTTATGATCCCTGGAGATATATACATTCTCTGAATATATTCCCACACATCAACCATCGGGTAGTCTCCATCATTTGTTATATATCCATTCTTTGTACTTACGAAAATTTCATCTCTAGAAATTATCCCGTCATGTACAAGTTTGGTGATTGATCTGCCAACACTTTTCTCTGATTTCATTGCTCTATAATTTATTGAGCTATCGATAACATTAATCGCACCAGATTTTACCGATTCATATAATGCATTTTCAATATCTTTATCGTCCTCTTTCGAAAGATCACCTAAATATGTACCTATTCCAATACTTGATAACATTAGATCATCAAATTCTTTAAAGTGTAAATATGATTTACCTTTTTTGATTGCATTGTCTCTAAATTTTTTAGTTCCTTCGCTTGTAGCAAATCCTTTTATATAGATATCTTCACTAGACAATACAATATAATATTATTGACTATTATTATTTTTTTATTCTTTTACATTTTATCATAATTTTTATTAGACAAAGATGTATATGTAGTCACTTTAACTAAGTTATACAAGTGAACAGTAGTTTGCCTAGTAATAGCAGTAGCAGTAATAGTAATAATAGTGGCAACATTAGTGGTGCTGGTGGTGGTGGTAGTGGCAGCAGCAATAGTGGAGGTGGTAGTAATAGTGGTGGTAGTGCTCCCCCATCAGGAGCTGGAAACAATACGTCACTAAAAGTGCTGGAAGCTTATACTCGTGATGTTGGTAGAGGTATAGCACGAATTGATTACGATACCATGGATTCTTTAGCAGTTTCTACTGGTGATGTTGTTGAAATTAGAGGAAAACGTA
>JANWKP010000226.1 GCA_025451315.1 Nitrososphaerales archaeon
ATCTAAAAGACAAAAAACTGGCAAATTTAAAGGTATTAGTGTCTGGGGACCAGTTGATCCTCCCGGGCAGTTGGGAATATGGGGAGATAGTGTCGCTGTAGATTTTGATATTTGTATAGGCGAGGGTGCATGTATTGAAGCATGTCCAGATAATGTGTATGAATGGTTAGATACACCTGGTCATGAAGGTTCTGATAGGAAACCTTTTATGTCCAGAGAAAAAGATTGTATATTTTGTCTAGCATGTGAGAATGTGTGTCCACCACAAGCCATCAAGATCTTTGAAAAATAAACCCGAGAGTGGTATAATTTTCGTTTATTATTGAATTATATTGACAAAGACGATTGGAAAAGTTAAAACTTATCGCAACTGGTGGAACTTTTGACAGTATTCATATTGGTCATATAAAATTACTTTCAGCTGCTTTTGAATCAAGCGACCACGTAATTATTGGACTCACTAGCGATGATTTTGTAAAACGGTTTAAATATATTTCAAATATAAAAAACAATTATCTAAAGAGACTTGATAATTTAAAAAAAAATATTTCGTTGAATTTTAAGCATGTCAATTATACGATAATTCAACTAGAAGATGAATTTGGGCCTGTTATTAGTTCATCAGAAATACAAGGGATTGTAGTTAGTGAAGAAACTCTGTTGAAAGCCAAACAAATTAATGAAATCAGGGTTAGTAACCATCTTAGCCCATTACGTGTTATAATAGTTGAGATAGCAAAGTCGGCTGATGGACAACCTATATCTTCTACTCGAATAAGAAACGGTGAAATCGATGAAAAAGGAATAATTTTAAGGAAACTATAAAGAGAGCATTTTTAGATACGATTTATTTAATAAAAAATTTATAACCTAATCCAAAGTTACATTTCTATAAACGATTATACTTAAACTGTATAACACTCATGTTTTTTCCATAGATTGTAAATAATTTTCTGGATCTGTTATCCAATTAATTTGCTATCTCTATAACCCATTATTTTGATTCGTGACATATCTTGAGAAATATCACTCTTCTTCTGTGCAGTATAGATGAAATGTATCCTATATCGATGCATTCCTGTTCTAAATCATTGAAATGATATGTCCTAGCAAGACATAAATTTTGTATGTTCATTTAATATTATGATGAATATCATCTCTTGATAATTAAATATCAAATGTATCAATTGCAACAATAATATCTGTATATGCAGAACAATATCACAGTAGATAGGAGAATACCATTTTTATCTGAAAGAATATGCTTTTTGTTCCTAATTTGTTTCTATTAAAAGAGCCAAGAACTGTCAACGCCGCCGCCATAAATCTGATTTTACTAATATGATATAAAGTAATTGTCATTTCCACTTTTACCTATTTGTTATAGTATATTTTCAGTAACCTAGTCTATAATTTGTCAAATATATAAAACCGTACTCGTTCCAGAAATCTAGAGACTTATGGAACTGGAACTAATTCTTCTGGTAACATTTTCTGATGACATAAAATTCTAAACACATAATACCATTAAATAACGTTCTATAAGGAACAATAAGTCTGCCTATTGTCTTTTCTGGTTTCTCTTGTGGCAAACTTTTTAATATTCATACTTTCACACCCTTTAGATTCTGTTAAATTTGCTTAATGTACAATAGGTATAATCAGTTCTTGAACCATGTATAGTGAAATATTGACATAAAAATCGAATCTCAATCCATTGAAAAAGTATAAAACAAGTTAAAGAATGAAATTCGTTTTGAATAAGGAAGATATTATGGATGAATCTTTAAATTACCAGTTCGATACATCTAATTCTGATAATTTTCGAAATAATAGAAAACCTTATTCCATCAAAGAAATAATTTACTGAATTAAGTTTTAGGTAGGGTTACAAGAAATTTTACATAGAATATATATTAGAATTAAAACAAAAAAATAGTAAGAAAAAAAATAAAAATAAACCTACTAATAATTGCAAAATAGAAAAAATAAGTAAGGAATTATTTTTCTTTATTAAAACAAAATTGTTTCTGTTATTATTTGTATTACATTAGAACTTAAATTCTCAAGGGATATAAATCGTCTTTTTCCATCTTTTATGTCTTTGATTAATAAGAAAAGAGAATATGCGTTAGTTTTATCATTTAACATAATACTATGACATGATTTATCTTTTAATTTAATTATTATCTCATTCTCGATTAAATTTTCAACATCAATTACAAAAACTGAATCATCTTTTTGTATTGAGAACAAGCCCATCAGTTTCTCTTTTTCATATTTATCAAAACAAATAATATTGTGTAATTTTTGGACTGAAGGCATTTTCATTCAAACATAAAATCGTTTACTTTGTCTTTAGCTTCGTCTCGTTTTCGTTGAAATTCAATTATAAAGTCTCTAGTATTATTGACAAGATCACTTTTACATTCTCCACAAAGTAAATTTCCACTTTTGCACCTTAGATATCGTTCCAACGATTCTTTCTCATCATCAAAAAAATATTTTAAATAATCGTATACAGGACATATATCAGCATTTCCTCCTAATTTTTTTTGTAATGAAATGGTCGCCTGCCCACCAGTAAAGGATGATAATACCTTTTTTTCAACAATTTCCGGTTCATCTGTTGTAAGGATGGCAGTTTCGGGCCTAGAGGAAGACATTTTAGAATCTCTTGACAAACTCGGGAGAAATTTACTGTGTATTTGAGCAGGTTTGTAAAATCCTAATTTTGTTGCTATATCCCTCGTTATTCTCCAGTATGGATCTTGATCGATAGCAGCTGGAATTAGAACGGGTGTAGGCGTTTTTTCAATTATCGAAGGAAGAAAACAAGGAGCAGCTTGAATAGAAGGAAAACCAATCATTCCAATATTTGTAGTATTTGTAAAACCAAAAACCGCTTTTGCTGTAGAAAAAGTTATCTTTCTTGCAATCTCCGTTGCAATAGGATATAAATGATGTATATGTTTAGTGTCAATAATTATTCGTGTTAAATCAGGATTGAAGCCTATAGCGATTATATCAAGTATATTTTCTGAAGTATACTTAGAAATTGTTTCTTTAGTAGCACCAAGATTGTAAAGAAATTTCTCATCATCGGTTATTTGAAACAATAATTTAGCACCGAATTTATCCTGTAGGTATTTAGTAAATAACCATGGCAATAGGTGGCCAAGATGGATAAAACCTGATGGTCCTCTTCCGGTATAAAGATAAAAATGTTCACCATTTTCATATTTATTTAGTAACCAATCCATATCTCGGTGAGAAAAGAAATATTGAGATTTAATCAATGGATGGATTTCTCCAGTTAATTTCTTTATTTTTTCTATTAATTCTTGTGATATAGCCTGAGTACCAAACTTCTCGATTAATTTAATATACGTTTTATCCTCCAAATCACCAAGGACTTCCCATGGTGTGACAATAATATCATTATTATAGCTATATTGATCAAAAGAATTATTAATGTTATTCATATCAATATTATGATTGCTTTCCATTTTTTAAATAGTGAAATTACAAACGTTTAAACGTTTAAAAATAATTTTTATTAGAATCACTTGGAAACCGAGCAAATCAATATAGAAGAATTGCATCCAATCGAAACAAAAATAATTAGTTCGATAAATACTTTCTCTGAAATTTCATTAACCCATTTGATAGAATTAACTAATCTTACTCTTGATCAGGTCAGAAGGGGACTAGAATGGTTAAAGTTTAAAAATATAATTGAATTCGAAAAAACTTATAATTTAATATCGTTAGATGAATTTGGAAGAAATGCGATAAAACTTAGCCTTCCCGAAAGAAGATTAGTTAAAGCTATAAGAGATGGCAATATAACTATTCCAAAAATAATAGAAAAAGGATTGTTGCCTCAGAGTGAAATTAATATAGCAATTTCCAAAGCTAAATCTAATAAATGGATAGATTTATCTAGCGCAAAAATGGAAGGATTAACTTTTAAACTAACAGAAAATTTTGAAAACGCAAGCGGGGAAGAGTTGCTACTGAACAAAATTTATTCTTTCACACAATTAAAAGATTCAGATTTAACAAAATCTGAATTAGACTTCCTTAAGTTACTTATAAAAAGACCTAAATTCATAAGGATAAAAAAAGACGAAGAAAAAATAACTCTTACCCAGTTAGGAAAGAAGATCAAAGGTATTATAGATTCTAAATATAAGAATGATAAAAGATCTTCAAATAATGAGATTGTAACTTCATTAATTGCAGACCACCTAATATCAGGGAAGTGGAAAAATTTGACTTTTCGCCCAATAGATGTCGACGCTAAAGTTCCTATGTCAAATCCTGGAAGAAAACATCCATTGACAGATTTGATTAATGAGATTCGCGAAGCCTTCACAAGCCTTGGCTTTGTAGAAATTGATGGTGACTATGTACAATCAGCGTTTTGGAATTTTGATGCTCTGTTTACCCCCCAAGATCATGCTGCCAGGGATATGCAGGATACATTTTATTTAACAGATAAAATCAAACCTAATCTTGGACATAAAAACCTCGTCAAAAAAATAGCTGAAGCACATATAAAGGGATGGAAGGAACCATGGGATATTAATAAAGCTAAAAAACCAGTTTTAAGGACACATACTACACCAGTGACTTTAAAGTATTTATCTGAAACTAAACCTGATGAAGGAAGGATTTTCACTATCGGGAGGGTTTTCAGGAATGAGAAAGTTTCATACAAACATCTTGTCGAATTTAACCAAATTGAGGGTGTAGTAACAGGAAAGCAAATAACATTAAGAGATTTAATGGGTATTCAAACAGAATTCTATAAAAAAATTGGAATTACAAAAATCAAATTTTGGCCAACTTTTTTTCCTTATACGGAACCATCACTTCAGTCAATGATCTTCAATGATAATTTAAATAAATGGATCGAGTTATTTGGGATGGGGATACTTAGACCCGAAGTAATAGAACCACTCGGTATAAGAAATATAGTACTAGCATGGGGTGGAGGAATCGAAAGAATTGCAATGTTAAAGTATGGAATATCCGATGTAAGGGAATTATATAATAATAAGATTGGATGGTTACGGAATTTAAGCAAATGCCAGTTATAAATATCTTTAAATCACGAATCAGAAGTGCATTTCCAAATACAAAAATTGAAAAGATTGTAGCAAAACTTCCATTCATTGGACTAGATATTGAAGGAATAGATAGAGAAAAAATAAGAGTGGAATATAACCCTAATCGTCCTGACTTTTCAAGTGATATAGGAGTATTTCGATCTTTAAACGGGTTATTTAATATAAAAACTGGTTTACCTCCTTTCAATTATTCTTCTGACAGGTTATATCAATTAACTATAGATCCAAGTGTAAATCAAATAAGACCGATAATATTATTTTTTGTTGCCAAAAATGATAAAATAAATACTTTTATTTTAAATCAATTAATTTTAATGCAAGAGGATCTTCATAACGGGATAGCAAGAGGTAGAAAAAAAGCCGCGATAGGTATCCATGATCTGGATGCTATTAAATTTCCATTAATCTATAATACAAGAGCGGGAAATGAATCATTTATACCCTTGGGTCAAACTCAACCTTTTAAATTTAAAGAAGTATTATCTGATCTAGAGGTTGGAAAACAATATGGTAATTTATTAAAAAATTTTAATCAATATCCTACTATATCTGATAAAAATAATAAGGTAATATCTTTTCCTCCTATTATAAATAGTAATAATACCAAAATTACAGACAAAAGTAAAAATTTATTAATAGAAATAACAGGTACAAATTTAGAAATATGTCAAAGCATTTTAGCAATAATCTCTTATTATCTTAATGAAGAAGGCTATAAACTTTTTTCAGGATTTGTACATGAAAATAAATCAATATCTTCTTCCTTGAAACTACTTAAAGATAAGACAGTGTTAGTTGATAAAAATATTACTAAGAGATATTTAGGATTGGACCTATCAATTAAAGAGATCATACAAAATTTAAATAGGTGCAGAATCGGTACATCAATAACAAAGAATAAACGAATTAAATGCTTTATCCCTCCATACAGGATCGATCTAATCACCCCTATAGATATCGTGGAAGAAGTGGCTATAGGATATGGAATTGATAATCTTGAATCTACTACTCCTTTATTTCCAATCTCTTCTGGAGCACGTAACAACTATTTTAGGAAAATTGATGAGATAAAGGAGACTTTGATTGGATTAGGATTATTGGAGATGGTTAATTTTACTATGTTAGATCGGACCATTTCTACTATATTTAATTTTGCTGATAATGAATTGCTTGAAAAAATTAAAGTAAATGAAAGCAAAAGTAAAGAACATGAATTTCTTAGAACAAATATATTATCATCTTTAGTACATAATCTTTCATATAATGTTCACGAAGAATATCCTCAAAAAATATTTGAAATAGGAAAAACATTTAGTTTTAAAAATAAAATCATTGAACAATGGAATTTAGGAGTTTTACTTGCATCCAACAATGCTAACTATACAGAAGCGAAATCGATATTACAATCTATTTTTAAAATAAATTTAGGAATGGAGTTTACAACAAGAAGAAATGATAATAATTTATTCTTAAAAGGTAGATCTGCTGATATATTATATGAAAACAAACTAATAGGCTTTATTGGAGAAATTTCGCCCGATTTGATTACCAAATTTAATTTACGTGTCCCATTATCAGGATTTGAATTAAATTTATCTACTTGCTTTCAAGACTGTAAGTTAAAATAATTCTTGAATTATTCTTTGGTCTATTTCGTCTTATCCACTAAAATAGCTAGATATTTTTTAAAATAAAAGAAACTTAGTTTGCAGAGGAACATTGATACATAATTGTTTTATAATGGCTTAGATAATATTATTTACCGAATATTTAGCTGAATTATTCGGTAACCCCGTTATAGAGAGTGCACTAGGAGAAATACACCTTTGTGTATGGCTATATCTATGAATAGTTGTGAGTCAGAGGCGGGGGACAAAATAAATTAGTTTCCATGTGGTAATCAGAAACCCAGCTATGAGAGCCAAAAAATAGGTGATGTAAATTAATGTATCAGCATCTATTGAGTCAAATCAACAATACTTTTCTTAATAATATATTTCGCTTCATTAGATATGTTATATTTTTCAAGTACATCTGCTGGATTCTTTATAAGTAAATTCCTAAATTCAGGTTCGCTTGCAGCCCTGAGCAGAATGTCACTTATTATTTCTGCTTCTTTCTGTCGCGAAATCAAGATAGAAAAAAAAAAGCATAAGTCATATATATTCCTAATGTTAAATTAGTAAACTTGATAACTTACATGAATATTTTTTTTGGTATTGATATTTCGAAGTCAAAAGAAATGGACATTGAATGGAACGTCTAGAGTAATACCTGTGGAGGAAACTCTTCACCGTGTTTCACCCATAATTAAAAAAATTGGCATTACTAGAATTTCTGATATTACTTATATGGATAAATTATACATACCTAATTATTCATGTGTTTTACCAGGTACCAAAGATTATATATGGGTATATAGCGGAAAGGGTCCAACTAAACAACATGCAAAGGTCAGTGCAATTATGGAAAGCATCGAACGTTATTCTTCCTTACCTCCATACTATCCTAATAAATTAATAACTGGAACTTTTAATAAATTAAAACGATCCTATAATGTTCTACATCCAGACGAGGTTATAGAACCTCTTACATTTGATTTCCAAAATGATATGTTAATGGATTATGTAGAAGGATATGATATTATTAATAAGGTGAATATATTAGTACCTGCTGGATTAGCATTGTTTCGTTTTACTCCAAACCCACCTTCTGTCAACCCTTTTGCATTTCACCATACAAATGGGTTAGCATCAGGTAACGTCTTTGAAGAAGCGGTTTGTCATGCACTATGCGAAGTCATAGAAAGAGACGCAATAAGCTTAGCTCAATTACGTGCAAGTGCAATCCCATTCCATATTTTGTATAGTATAAATAATAAATTAAAAATAAAAGGGTATAAAGTAAATTCATTTTCCAAAGAACAATTTAAGGATGATAATTCTATATATGCTGATGTTTTAATTTCTGTAGAAGATTACAGTCCAATCAATCAGTTAATTAAGAAATTTAAAAAATTTAATATAGACTTGATTATTAAGGATATTACTACAGATATTAAAATTCCAACTTTTAATGTTGCTTCTGTAGAGTGGATATCTCATGACTATGGTTATTTGGCTGAAGGACATGGTACTCACCCAGATAAAAGAATTGCATTATTAAGAGCTATAACGGAAGTTTCACAAACAAGAGCAGCTAATATTCAAGGAGCAAGAGACGACTTGAGAAAAATAAAATACAATCATAATAATACAGATGATAAAAATTCTTGGCAATTTATGTCCTCACAAAAGTCAATTAATTTTTCTGATATCATAACTTATCAGAATGATGATATTTTGGACGATATTAATCTTATTATAAAACTTTTTAAAGAAATAAAATTGAATAAGGCAATAATAGTAAATTTAACAAACCCAAAAATCAAAATTCCAGTTGTCAGGGCTATAGTACCTGGTCTTGAAACATTTAAAATTTCAAAGTCCGTTATGGGTTTTAGGGCTAGGGGATGCTATAAATGAATTTACCAATTATTTTTTTGGGACCATCTCTAGAGATAAACAAAGCCAAAAAAATTATTAACGCAGACTTTAAACCACCTGCCAAGAAGGGTGACTTTATAAATTTAAGTCTCTTAAGAGATAAAAGAGACATAGTTCTAATAGATGGCGTTTTTCTTCAGGAATACCCACCAACTCCCATTGAAGTCTTTCAAGTAGTAATTAATAAAAACTTCAAGGTATATGGTGCTTCTAGTATAGGAGCATTACGCGCAGTAGAATTAGAAAAATTTGGAATGAAAGGAATTGGGAAAATCTTTGAACTATTTAAAAAAAACTTAATTAATTCTGATGATGAAATCGCAGTAACATTTGATTCAGAATATAATCTTCTTTCTGAAGCAATGATTGATATTAGATATAATATTTTTTTAGCCTGGAAAAAAGGAATAATCGATAAGGAAACAAAGGATATCATGGTGAAGTTAGCTAAAAGAATATATTTTCCTTTCCGTAGTTATGAGAACATAATCAGGAAATCTCTTCAACTCTATCCTTCAAAAGAAAAATATATTTCGAGATTTAATGATTATATTGTTGATAATAAATTGAGTCTAAAAGAGTTAGATGCCATCCGAACTCTTGAATATATCTCGTCAATAACAAAAAATAGGGAATAAGCAATTTAAATTTTATCTAGATCATATCTTTGAAAAAACTAATTTATATCGTGCATAGTAATCTATATTATGACTGAGAATCTATCCCAATTAAATGCACAATATAAAACAAACTGTAAGAAAATACTCGAAGTGTCACCTAAGATCCGTTATGTTGGTATAACAAATAAATTTGGTAGAACAATAGCTGGCCAACTTAGAATTGGTTTAACTCCTTTGTTAAAAAAAGAAGAAATGAGAAATGAGTTGTTTGTCCATTCTATGATTTATAATATCAGAAAGAGCTATGAAACATCTATCGGAGAAACTGAATTTATGTTTATTTCTAATGAAAATGTAGATATTATTAGTTTTTATGTTGATGAGTTAGTTTATTATATGACTATAGACAAGGACATAAATAAAAATGAATTATATTCCGTGATCAAAAAAACTAAAGATATAGCAACATCGTGATGCTTTATCTTTTTGCTTAAATTCACGTTAAAGATTTTAGTTTTCCACGCATCTCCTTATCTTTATATATTGAAGGATGACTTGTATCGGCTAATATTATTTCATACCATGAATGTTTACCATCTTTATAAAGAAAATAGGAGCCCATTATTTCCATATTAGGATATTTTTCATTAACTCTCCTTTCAGCTACTAATCTCATGTTTGTTGCTTGTTTAATATGAACGACACCACTGTGTTTAGGTCTTCTACCGGCAACTGGTCGCTGCTTTCTCATTCCTCCTCGTCCCACTCGTGCCCTAATAATTATAATACCCTGCTTGGCTTTGTACCCTAGTCTTCTTGCTCGATCTATTCTGCTGGGTTTATTTATTCTATGAACCGAGAGTTCTTTTCTCCATCCAACTGCTCGAGATTTTAACTCTTCGCTATTTGTCTTCCACATTTTAATCCAAGTTTTCGTCAATTGTCTGTACATTTTAAAATATAATCCCATTCTTCCAAAAGGCTATATAAGAATTTCTTTTATTATATTTATACCGTTTTTCGATTCATAGAATATGGGATGAAGAGTCAAATCGAAACAATATAATCAATTTCTATTGTGCTTCCTAATGGGAGACTTTGAACTCCGATAACTATGCGTGTATGTTTTCCTTTTTCTCCGAATAATTTTTCTAAAAGATTTGATGCAGAATTAACGACGATAGGATGATCTGAAAACGTCTCTATACAATTTATGTAGGCAGATAACTTTACTATTTGCTTAATCAGGTCAAGGCTTCCTAGATGTTCTTTCAACAGTGCAAGTGTATTAAGAGTACAAAGTATAGCAGCGTCTTGACCTTGTTGAAGTGTTGAATCTTTTCCTATTTTTCCTTTATATTTTACAGTTACGGGTTTTGAAAACGTATCTAAAGGAATTTGTCCTGAAATGAATATTATACCATTTATTTCAACCAATGGTTTATAAGATCCAACAGACTTAGGGGAGGGAGGTAATTCAAAACCTAATGCGTGGAGTTTTTCATCAATATTCATCAATAATAAAATATGAAAATTGTATTATTAAATGTATTAAACAATTAAAATAAATTGATAAAAATAATAATTTTACATATGATAAAACGAGTTTTATTATCACTAGCAGTTGGAGTCGTAGTTACTTATTTGGTCTATATAGGTTTGATGGATGCCTTGAATAGGTCTTCAATTAATTATCTATCTATCTCTAATGAAACTGCTGTTTCTCTTATTGCTCAAAATTATAATTTATCGTCTCAAGAGCTCAATAATATAAATTCTAAATATGTATATATTAAGGGAAATGGGGATATCTATGAATCTAAAAAAGATACAAACTTAATAGGCACTTATGTAGGAAAAACTTCTCCTACTCTTAGTACTGGAAATCATTTCGGATGGGAACTTAACTTCCCTACATTAAATAAAACTTAGTACGTTGATCATCTGCGAGGCGAAATTATATCTACCAAGTAAAAATCTAATGATATTTTATTTCTTATATTATTCATAAAGAAGTAATAATTATATTTGTATTTAAAAAAATTTATCCATGCACATAAGTGGAAATGTTTTAGTTTGTGACCCTATTTCAAAAATAGGAATAACAATTTTAAAAAAAGCTGGTCTGAATGTCGTAGAAAAACCATCTATAACTAATTCAGAGTTAATCTCAGAAGTTGGAAATTATGAGGTAATTATAGTCAGAAGTAGAACCAAGATCACTAATGAAGTTATTTCAAAAGCAAAAAATGCCAGGATAATAGCTAGAGTAGGAGTAGGACTTGACAATATAGATATTGGATCTGCCTTACAAAATAATATCGAGGTAGTAAACTCACCTGAGTCTGCAATTAATGCCGTTGCTGAATTAGTTATGGGATTAATGCTTTCATTAGCAAGAAATTTAACTTTAGCTGATAGTGAAATGAAAAAAGGAATTTGGATGAAGAAGGAACTACACGGCACTGAATTGAGGGGCAAATATTTAGGAATTGTAGGTGTTGGAAATATTGGAAGAAATTTAGCAAGAATTGCGAGATCATTACGTATGAATATTATAGGTTATGATACAGTCCCGATTAAGCAAGACTTTATACATGAGGTAGGGATGATAACAACTGATTTTAATACGCTAGTTGAGAGTTCAGATTTTATTTCTTGTCATGTACCCTCTTCGCCTGAGACTAAGCATATGTTTAATGAATCCACTTTTTCAAATATGAAACCAACAGCTTTTTTTATCAATTCATCAAGAGGAGAAATAGTTGACGAAAACGCATTATACTCAGCTTTAGTAACAAAAAAAATTGCTGGAGCAGCACTGGACGTTTTTGAAATCGAACCACCTATTAATAAAAAATTAATACTCTTACCAAATATTATTTGTACTCCACATATAGCTGCTCAAACTAAAGAATCACAAGATTTAGCTTCCAATGTAATAGCAGAAAAAATTATTCAAAAGTTAATAGAAAAATCGAATCCTATATAATAGTGTATGGACCGGGTGGGATTTGAACCCACGACCACCTACGTTTCCTCTGCGGAGATGGCATGCAAGGCAGGTATTCTACCAGGCTAAACTACCGGCCCTTTAATCAAAACCTGATTTTCTGATAATTTAAGTGTTTAATTATTGTTAGTTAATTTATTTATTTTTACCAATTAGGATATTCGTTAAAATGGAGACAAGATTATTATACATATCAAACAGTCAGTTTGAAATTACTAAATCGATAAATGTTAACAGTATTAAAGTATTAGAATCTTTAACATGATTATATCGTAAAATTCATCAAAATATTAAATATTCCTCATTTAGTAACAAAATAGTAGAATTAAATATAAATTAACTAATTAATGATTAAAGTTTATAGCGAACAAAAATTAAAATTTTTATGATTTTTTTTTACAATTTAAAATATTGTAGTAGAGGTAATTGTAGAGTTTCATTGAGTTTTTTTATATATTCTAATATTATAGACATATTATGGACATATTATAGACATATATAGATATTTCAGACTCAACGAAAAGGATATGAATATATTCAATTAAGTTTTTTGATAGGCTTAAATAGATAAAACTTCCTAATTTAGTTATTATGGTCTCAATATAAAATTCCATATTTATAACTAGAAGAATTTTGGCTGATGTAGAGATAAGAAATATATCAAAAAAAACCTCCAATAGAGAATGAATCAAATTATCTTAAAACGAGAAACATAGCTTCAATAATAATTAATAATTATAGCTAAAATTATTATTTAAAAAATTTATTAGTACTTATAGATAGCATAAATTACATCATGTATTAGTTATAGATCAGTGAATACCATTAACTTTTTTTATCGATATTTCATAATATCCATTTTAGTTTGAGAATTAACATTGATAGCTTAATAAATCGAAACGCTTTTAGGTTTTTCAAGTTATAACAAAAATATGTCAGTTTTCTTAAAAGATAGAGTATGGGTAATGCTTTCTGAAATATCTAAACGAGGTGTATATCCTCTTCATGGATATAAATTAGGTATTTTTAGATTGCCGGTAAATTTGACAGAGGAATCAACGATCAATAATATCTTGACTGAGTTAAAGAAAACAGGATTTAAATTAGATAGATATGCTGATCGTATATACGTAACCCACACTTGGAAAGAACAAGAAACAGATAGTTCGTTAGCTATTTTATTATCTATTTCCCTCGATATAACAGTTGAAATTGTAACAGGGGAAGTTATTGATTTAATTTATCAAATTAAACCTATTGAAAAATTTGGTGATTCCTATCGGATTAACAATTATAGACAAAAAGCAGATCTCAATGCAAAAATGGTGATTGATACAATCATAAGAAATACTTCAATTGGAGACAAGTTAATTGCTTACTACCAAAAAACTGAGAAATTATCACTAGAAAAAGCGGTTGATAAACTGTCTCAACTAACTCCTTTGGCTCTTAATCCCATAACAAGAAATGTAAATCCCCCACCTCTTCCAGCAGGGGCATCAATTTCTTCCCAAGAAATAGCTTCATCTTCCATAACCCCAACCAGACCTTCTCCAAATATTCCCAATATCCCCTCCGCAACTACTATGACTTCTGGAAATTCGGAAACAACTATCTCGCTTACAGGAAGTGGAACAGGTCATTCCAAAGTTGATGGTCCTATCGATACCTCTTTTAAATCTAAAAGACAAAAAACTGGCAAATTTAAAGGTATTAGTGTCTGGGGACCAGTTGATCCTCCCGGGCAGTTGGGAATATGGGGAGATAGTGTCGCTGTAGATTTTG
>JANWKP010000227.1 GCA_025451315.1 Nitrososphaerales archaeon
CATGGAGGGTGTTTTTCCGATAGCGGTTCTAAAAAGGGAGTCCAATGTAAAGATAGTAGTATCCGGTATTTAGCTTTTATTGTTAGAAACTTAAATTTGTAATTCTCATGTTATATTATTATCATTATAATAAAAAAGATAATAATTTTAAGCAATTATTATATTATTATTCTCAAGCTTCGTATTCTAATTTGAATTTAACAGTGCTATCTTCATCTTTTGGCAAATTTTTAGTTTGACAATCTTTGAAATCAGAGTCTTCTAAACATACTTTAACTTTATCTCCTTGTTTACCTGTTATTGTTTCTTTTATTTTTTCTGGGTCATCATTTAATTTTACTGTTGTTTCTTGTGTATCATCATCTGTTTTGATAGTTAAGTCTGCTTTAGTATTAATTTCCTCTTGATTTGTTATGATTATGTTTAGTTTATAGTCTTCTGCATATACTTGTTGAGGCATTAAAGAAGATGAAACAAATACAAAAGCAGTAACCATTGATAGAGATAGAATAAATGTAAAGTTGAGTTTTAAATAGTTTTTATTCTTTTTTATCACATTATTCATATTTTTTATTAATTATTATTTTATAAGAACCTTTGAAAATATGTATCTATAAAATTATATAGAATTAAATACTGAATATTATTCTTTTGATGCATATTCTAAATTTTATTACTTTGATAGTATCTATGTGATTATATAAATAAGCTAAATCTTTTACAAGTATTTCATTATATTAAGTGTAAATCTAGTTTAACAATTTAAATTTTTTTTGCATTAGACCAACTTTAAATAATATCATTCTATTATAATGCAATATGACTCTTTCAATAAATTGTAAAGATGCTGGAGACCCTGTATGTACTCATACCATGTATGGTGAAACAGAAGAGGAAGTTTTGAAAAATGCCAAAGAACATGGCATAAAGGAACATGGTTATACAGAAGAATCTTGGAATGAGATATTATCCAAAAATCTTGAACATTTTAAAAAGATAATAAAACAAGTTTAGTATTCAGAGTAGAGCCTTCCATGTAGTAGGGTTCTATTACATAGTATTTAGCTTTTATTGTTAGAAACTTATTTTTAAATTAGTTTTTGTATCATGCCCTTATAGTTTGGTTTTTCAGTCCAAAGAACTCCAAACAGAACCACTTGATATATAGGTAGACAATATAGTTAAATAAAGTTATATTCAAATATTTTAATATATCGCTTTTTTTTAAATACTTCGTTACTTTTATTTAAAATAAAATTCAAATAATAAAAAATATGTAGATTATGTTATTGTTAGTTACTCTATCTTTGAAGAACTTGTTCTTGTGTTGTGAATATTGTCGCTTGAGACTTGTTGGAAAGTTTTTACAGTATTAGCTCCTATTTTTGATAGCTCCTTTACATTCTCTGTTGTATGTTGCACAGATTTATTGACAGAATCTAAATTTGCAAATACAGCATTATTTAATACTCTAGTTGCTGCTACTGCATTATCAGCAAAGCTACTGACTATTTTTCCATAATTTTCAGCTACCTGTCTTGGAGATGAAACCCAGTCTGACCAAAGTCTGAATGAATTTACTATAATATCCTTTTGAGAATCTACAAAATTATCTGTAATCTCTCTAATAGCTTGTATTGTATTTTCTTGATAATCGTTAACAATTTGTGTATAACGTGGAATTTCTTTTCTTGCTTCATTGGTTGTTTTCTTAATATTATCTCTAGTTTCATCTAATGCTTTATTAACTGCCTGCTCTTGTTGTTGTTGAAATTGTTGTTCTGCTGTTGTTGTTGTTGAATGTATTTCATTTGATTCTTCCTCTTTACGATCGTGTCTTTTTGTTGACATATGTATTCAATTAGTAGTAATGATAGGGTATAACTAATGGTATACAATGATGTGTATTACCATTAATATCCATTAATATCTTCTGACCTATAATCAATCAACAGTTTCTAGTTGTAATTACTAAATTTTGTCAATAATTGAAGAGGGAATGGATATTTTTCTACCCACGACACTAACAATCTCACTCCATACCACATCATTTACTCCATCCATACCTTTTATTTTTTCAAGTAGGTCAAGAAGTAAAATGTTATCTTTAACTATAGTTTCTACTCTCAGATCAATAGTATGTTCTCCTATACTTTTACCAACGTATGTTACTTCATCATATTCAATTAGTTTATTGGCTACAGTATTTGCCTTTCCATTTTTTATGGAAATAAAAAAATCAATACGTCTCCATCCAAATTTCTCAATATCCAAAACATGGTAGGTTTTTAAAAATTCTGTTTCTAGTCTTCTACGCCTTCTTCTAATTGTACTAAGTGGAACCCCTAATTTTGTAGCTATTGTGTTGGATTGTATATTACCATCTGGTACAAGAAGAATCTTTAATATCTCTCTATCTACATCCGATAAAACAGGAACAGATTTATCTGCACGTGCAGACATTTTTGATCAATTTAGTGGAACTCTAATATATAAATTTCGTCAATTATGTAAAAAATAAATATAAAAAAAATTAGATACAATTATTAATCAAATAGGAAGAACAACCATAAATCCTTCATTTTAGCTACTATACTGAGCATACACATATGTACCGGGAACATAAAATGATTTTTTAATAGTTCGCAGATACACATATACTAGATATAGTTCTTGTCTTCATCATAGTAATCATCATCTTCTTTCAACTACTCAATACAATAAATGATAATTAGTTTACATTCTATCTCTATTAGACATAGAATCTGGTTTTATTGACCATAATCAAAACAATTATGATTTATTGAACAAGAAACTAGTAAATCTTTGAATTGTAATCATTTATACTGAATTAACGATAATATAATAGAGATGGAGATGTATTGCATCGAAATGTTATTTCATTAATCCTTTTTCTAGCGGATAAAAATTTTGAGCACTCGTTATTCTTATACAAGTTTAACAATAGTCTACAAACGAGGAAAATAAACTAATGCCAATAAATTCTATGTCAAAATCAATTCTATTGGTGGATAATGAGCCGGACATTATCTACCTTTTCAAATATGCACTTGAAAGTAGAAATTATGATGTGTATGGTTTTACAAATCCACTAAACGCATTAGAAGATTACAAACTAAATTGCGCTCAATATGGACTAGTAATTTCTGATATTCAAATGCCTGAAATGACTGGGTTTGATCTGCTAAAGAATATCAGAAAGATTAATGTCAATATTTCAATTCTACTAATGTCTGCATATGATATTATCGACTTCTCTGAACTAGACGGTATAAAGATAGATGGATTTATGCAAAAACCAATAACAATAAGAGAATTATTATCTACCATTGAAAAACTTTATCAATATCCCAATTTCATCAAGTTATAGTAGAGATAATTAGCATGTATTGTTTTCTCAAAGTTCATTTTTTCTAATACTGTCTTTATTGCCCAGCCTACCACTCTACCAATTATACATCCTATAAGAAGAATTATAGCTGCCGCAATTACTTTGGGTATAAATTCAACAATTTGTGAAAATAGTTGATTTAGTGTATTAGATACACTACTAATTACAGATATTCCATTCTTTGTAAAGTTGAAAGAAGTGTAAAAATAAATGAATTTACGTCAATTATATCCATTTTATTACTGTAATATTATTGTTTAAAGACGAACTACAGTTAAGACAGTTGTTTATTTTATTATCGCTCAAACTCTATTTTTCGACCACCATGATTATCAATCACAAAGCAATATCGTACATGCTATTCTTTAATAACATTTTGTTTTGCTAATTTTGTACATACTTCTAAATGATTATGCTCTTCTTTCAATATCTTTCTAACTTGAGTTCCAAATTTCCTGCTTTTTACTTTTTTTGCAACAGACGTAAGAACTTCATAATGAGTAACTTCAGCACCTTCAGCTAAACATAAGAATTCTAAAGCCTCTTGTGTATCAGGTTCTTCACCTAGATAGGTCTCCATAATTTTAGATACTTTTTGAGCAGTTTCTTCGGAAACAGAATTAATATTCTCAACGTCAAATCCTTCATTTTCTGCAATTTTTTCAATTAGTTCTTCCATTTCTCTTTGTTGTTTGTTTGGTTCATCTTTCATAGGTACTAGTTTTTTTTCATGTTCTGCTTTTATCAATCCTTTTGATTTTAATTCCTCTACAGCCTTTTGAGCTGCTTTTTCTAGGCCAATTGCTTCACCGATTTTTTGTTCTATTAATTTTTTTTCGACCATTTATATTTTCATTGTTAATATTGCAATAAAGTTAATAACAATATTAATAAATGATATAATAATAATTATCAGAGAACTTATTTACAAGTATTAGAAATTTTTTAAAGTGAAAAATTATCCTATATACTACAACTTAAATATAATTTTGATAACAAAAAATAAGAAATAATATGGAATTTATTTCGAGGATAATTTTATCTACTGCTACACTTTACACGCTTGTGAGCCATTAAGTCTCATTTTATCAATGTATTCTTTACTTATCAGTTTTCATGCCCCTAGGACTTGGTAGACTTCATTAGAGCTTTAACTTTTGATTTTAGTTCTTTATCAAGTCCAGGAGAAAATTCTTGTGGTGCTTCTGGTAGGTTTGGTATTGCTGCACCTTTGGGAAGTCCATCCAATGTTTCAAGTTGACCATCTTTAAATGGAGATTCTCCATTAAATATTAAAGATAAACCAGACTTTTCATTTGTCATTGTCCATTGTTGATTATGCAAATTAAGTTCTTCCAATTCTCGTACCTCTGGCATTTTTGAAGTATCAATCTTTGGTACTGGTAATGTTTTGTTCCATTCAACTCCTAATGTTTCTAATGCTTTGGCAAATACTTTTTCATGAGCGAGATCTCTTACAATTAAAAAAGAAACAGTTGCCCTGTATGCTTTATCGTCACTCATCTCATACAATCTACATTTTTGAAGCCTACCTGTTGCCTCTAACATTAAATTATAAAGCATATTTAAAAGTAAATTTCCACTGTCATAAACATAAGTTGCAGACCATTGATTTCCTGCAGCATCTACTGGTCTACAACTCTGTCCAGCAACTAGAAAATGATGTATATTTGGTGATTCAAGTGTTACAGCGAGTGGGAGTTGATTAGGATCTGCTTGTGTAATTGATCCTTCTAATAGGACATTTATTGTATTAGAAATTAATTCTACATGACCCATTTCTTCTGTTGCAATTGATCTTAAAAGATCTTGGTACGGTTTTGCGTCTCCTCTAAAATTTATATTCTGAAATAAGTATTGCATCATAGTCCTCATTTCTCCGAATTGTCCTCCTAGACCCTCCTGTAAAGCTTATGCTGCTTTGGGATTAGGTCCATCACTTTTTGGGATAGCATTTGGTAATTTATTTATTGATGTAAACATAAACTTGTTTGTTTAATAAGTTATATAACCATTTTATGATATGAAAAGTAGTGTTTCCATGATTATGGAATAATATTATAAGTACAACAATTTTAACTCAGATTTTTAGAAACAGCATACTTCTTGCTGATTCCTACTAAAGAATGAAAATTGCCAGGGAAATATTGTTGTGAATATTATAGCTTGAAACTTGTTGGAAAGTTTTTACAGTACTAGCTCCTATTTTTGATAACTCCTTTACATTCTCTTTTGTATGTTGCACAGATGTATCCGAGGAAAATAATTCGATTGTTGTTTTACATTCTATCCATATCAGACAGAGAATTTGGTTTTATTGACCATAATCAATACAATTATGATTTATTGAGCAAAAAACTAGTAAATCTTTGAATTGTAATCATTTATACTAGAATAACAAAAATATATGTAGGAATGATAATAAATAATAATAAAGATGATGATTACTGCTGGTGGAATAGAATTCCATCTGAACTAAAATGTAAAGGAGAAATAGAATGCTATGATAAATTGAATGAACTCCATCCTAAATATCCAATCATAATTTATAATCATGCTCTAAGATACAAACAAAGGCTAAAGAAGATTGCATCAACCATTAAAGTGAAATAACTAAGAGATATCAATAATAATAATAATAAAATTATAATACACAATGGAAAAGCACGTTATATCATGACCTGATAAAATACTTTCTATCAAGATATTAGAGATAAAATTTAAGATATTTAACAAAGTCAAATGTAAAATTTGGTTTTAGAATATCAAGATGTGAATTTGTTAGAAAATTTGATGAGGGAGGAATATCGATAGCGGTTCTAAAAGAGAGTCTATGTTATAACTTCTATTACTACCTTGTATTTATTAATTTGGTAACTTATTTGAATATATGGATATTTCCTGATAGATTAAAAAAGGTAATCTGAAATTTTGAACTATTTGATAAAGAGTACTAATTAACAAATATGATGTTTACATGGAAATACATAAAATAAATGGAATGTACTCTACAATTAAAGGATGAAATCATAATTTCTGTAATAGAATAGCTATTTGGAGAACATTTGATATTTATCTTAATTAGAAAACAGAACAAGAAACGTATTTCAGATGAAGGGTACAATTGAAATTATGCTACTTGCTCATTTTGATGGATTTTATCGCATCTTCAATACTCTCTTTTAAAACATCTATACCTAATCTATTGTTTAGATCTCCAAAATAAACTTTCGAAGATTTACCTAGTTCACGTTCCATAAAAGAACTGAATACAATAAGAAAACTATATGCTTTTTCTACCTTAGATAGAGATTCTTTCGTAAAAATATTGCTCTTTTCTCCAAATTCATCTTCAAGTATTGGTTTGAGAGTGCGATAAAGCCGCATATGTCGTCTTGAGTTACTTCATCTTCATCTTTAAATGAATTAAAGAAACGCAGATAATTTTCTAATTCATATTTAATTAATTCTCTGATATTTGCATTGAATCTTTTTTCTTCATATAATTGCTTTTTGTTAGCAAAATAATGGGTAAAATATGTGGCTGCAATCCCACATCCAATGGAACTGATCC
>JANWKP010000228.1 GCA_025451315.1 Nitrososphaerales archaeon
ACTTCAGGACCTCTGGGTGCCATTTTGTTGGCCGTTCCATGTGGATAAAAAATACAAAAGGAATTACACAAAAACGCCATATAGGTAATGAATTTAGAGTATCTGGGGGGCACATTTCCTCCAATCAATAACAAGTATGGCGAAACATCAAATTTTTCTAAGTTACTGTGTCTATAATCACAATTATTTTCATGATACTCGAATTACAATAGTTATTTCTGGTTTGAAGAAAAGGGCTCCAATAAAGTAACTTATGGGTATTATTGACAATAATTCCTAATTTAAAACATTATATAGTTGCCAATCATAGTGACACTGTTTGAATTTAGTAGCTTTATTAACCATTAGAAAAATGTCCCTTGTAATATCTGTTCTATTGCTTCCAGTATTATTGATGACCCTATCTTATACTCTCATTGAAGCACAATCAAGTGGAAGCTCTAATGTCAATTGGTACAAATTATGTAAGAATCCGATTGTGGATAGTTTGATAACCGAACCTTGTCATACTTTGACTACCAATGGTGGATATACTTTAACTCCTGAAGGTGAAAGAGTATTAGCATGTTTAGGTGGAGGAGCGGTTGCTTTAGCAGCTCCCGAATTGGCCCCACCATTGGCTGCACTAAAAGACGTTTCAAATTGTGGGAGCGGTTCTTCTACAAGTAGCTCCAACTTTTATTCAAATTCATTTTCAAATAACCAAAATGACGACCCTATAACTAACGTATTGAATAGCTTATTTGGATAGTATCGGTTGGGATTATCTTAATCTGACATCTATTTATGAAAAGACCTTCTTCAAACGATGTGTAATTCATTAGATAGAATCTATGACAATACTGGATTCGGGCGTATTCATAACAATACCAGTAATGGTGTTTAACTAACTAACTGTAATAATGCGGAGTCATCTAGAATGGGCGTTCTGGATTTGTAAACGCTTTAGGGTTGAGTATTCTGTCTGCTTTAGCAAGCAGAGTATGTTTCATTCAGAATTTCACATCTGAGTATTTCCATCTAGTAGTCAAAGTAGTCGATGAATCCAATATGCACTGTTTATTACTTGAAAAATAATGATTCTAACAAATAACCAAAATTAATATCAAGATAATTTTTATATCTTATTTATGGGAATCCCCTTTAATCAATTATTAATCGGTTCTTTAATTAGCTTAGAAAATGCAGAATCATTTATAAGTACTAGTACAAGGTTATATAACGAAAAAAAATATCAAGTTTCAATTCCACTAGTTACTTTCGCTATTGAAGAAACATTGAAGGGTTATTATTTATTAAGGTTTTCCAGGAAAAGTGAGACACTAGAATTAAATGATTGGAATAAACTTAAGAATCATAAATATAAATTAACTCAACTTTTCAAGGAAGTAATGGATTCAGTACAAAATATAGAGGAAAGAGAATTTGAAAGTCATAGAGAAAAATTTGCTCCTCAAAATAATAACGTAACTCTTGACCAAGTTAAAAAAGCATTACCCAAAAATATTGACAACTTTTCAAATTATCAAAAATTAAGAGAGGCACATGTTTATTCTGATTGGAATGATTCTACTCAATCGTGGTATAGCTTTCATTCAGATGAGAGTTACGATGCTCTAAATTACTATGTCCTCCAGGACACAACCGTTTTACTTATAAATTTCAAAATTGCATTCGAAAATGAAATCAACAAACTGAGAAAAAAAGGCCTTTTAACTGAAACCATTTCATTCATCAAATATCCTGAATATCGGGAAATGAATAAGTATGATTCGGTAAGTCTGGCAAAACAACAACATGCAAAACTGAATTCTCAAATGTATAAAAAAGGTGAAAAATTATTCAGTAAATTCATCTCAGGTGTGCCAATTAATTTAATTACATATGAAATTTTCACTGCTTCCTTTGGTGATTATTTTAGAATGTTGAATGCGAAAAGTGATTGGCAAAATGCCCATCCTTTAGTCAAAGCCCTAATGATATATTTTTCCAAAAGAGAGGAAGAAAAGGAAGTTTATTCTGCAATTAGCATGGGAGCGGCCAAATCAAGCGACCATGTTGCAAGTCCTTTCATGGTAACGAGTGACAAAGACAATAAGGACAAAATCATTATTATCGATTTACAAGAAAAAAAGAAACTTGAGTATAACGAAAATTTCATCGAAAAAGTCTTGAAGACTGAGCTTATCCTCGATAGGAAAGATGGTGATAGCGTCCCTCTCAATGTCTTCATTGAATCCATGAGTACAATAGGATTGAAGAGTAAAGTGATAAAACATTCCGAAATGGCCAAGATGATTAAGAAGGCTAAAGAGGAATTAAATAATCATTTATTTGATAAGCTTGATAAGAATGTCACTAATGAAATAAAGTCGTTACTTGATGTAGAAGGATGGTATTCATGTTCGTATGTAACTAGAAATATAATGATAACTACTTATGGGAATGCTGTTTATCCTGGCTATCAACTCTACATATTGGAAACTGATAATATTCTCAAAGAAAAATGCAGATGGACAATTTTACAAAATCTATATCACAGCTTTTTCCGTACTGTTTGACACAAATTTAGATGTGGAGAGCGATTCATTCACGATGGGTAGTATTATTATATGAATCGACCGTTCTATTACATAAACCAGTGATTACTATGTTAATTGGACTAAACAAGAAAAGTGATACAATAGGTATATAACCTAATTCGGGAAACGAATGTATCATTACTCATCATCAATAAGCATTAATTATTAGGAAACATATTTTTAAAATCTAATTTGTTTTCTTCATCTGATAATTTTTCTTCCATTACTTTTGAGATTGCCCTAATGGTTTTTTCGTAAAAGTCACGTTGAATTTTGTTGGGGATTTCTTGAAATCCCTCATTAGTAATTATTACTACTTTTGTGTTTCCACCCGTATAAAGCTCAATCGCCTTCACTTCATTAATAATATAGGAGGCAATCCAAATATTGTAACTTATATCTAAATCTGATAATGATTTACCATCCATCATTGGAATTCGATTTTGTTGATTAAAGACAAGATTTGCAAACGGAAAACCAGAGCCTATTGCATTATAACTATTTACTGTATCTATCCAACCATCACTCATTATATGAAGGAGACAGAATGTATCGTTACTCAATTTAGCTCCAACTATTGCTTCGACTTCGAAAAAATTCCTAATATTTTTGTCATCAAATCCTAATTTTCTTGACCTCTCAAAACTATAATGTCGATGGAGCTCGAGTAAGATATTCTCCAAATTATCTCTTAGTTTTTGCTCCGATTCAAGATTTTCAGGTTTGAGTCTTTGTTGGAGCGTTTCAACAAGAATTTTGATTGAACGCTCACTTCCCGCTGTACCAATTCCAATGTTATCATTTATCTTAAAAATTTTACTGACTTGCATATTTTTCATTTGAGAGGATGCTTGACTGTCACTTGCTATAACGATACCGTCCTTACATTTTATCCCTATTATAGTAGTCATATTCTCGTGTAGATTCTCAGATTCTTGACTACGAGGCTCTATTTGTGTGTTATCTAATAGCATTAGTACTTACTAAGAATGTCAGACGAAGCTTTATACTTTATTTTTCCGAGTCGAGGGAAATCATTTACAATACTATAAACAAAGATGATAGTTTTTTTAAGCCATCCCAACTCACGTCGGACCATTAATCATTAAGCTGGACATACACTAAATTTTATCGTAATTCAGTGCTTTTTATCAGTATAATTTTCTATGTCTGTTGCAAACAAAAGCAAACATAGAAAACAACATAGGTAGTAATAGTAACAATGAGTAATTATAGTAGGATTATTCCTTTTTAAACTAACCAAATACTATTACATCGTGACCATAGACTCTATTAGTGACAAAGAAAAACTGGTAATGAAATTATTAGAAGAGGGTAAGAATTTCCAGGAGATTGCTAAGGAGGCTCACGTGTCTTTTAGTTTCATATCAATGGTAAAAAAGAAAATGCTGGGCGAGGACCCATCGGTTAATAAACGGCTATCGATACCAACGCAAGCTCTAAAGTTATTCTCGGAAGGAAAATCAATCATAGAAGTAACTATTATCTTAGATAGACCTATATCAGAAATTCAAGGGTATCATAATGACTTTCTTAGACTAAAAGGTGTAGGTTATTTGGTCCCACTTATAGAAGCCCATCGAGACCATCTCCCAACAATATCCAAATTAATCAAATATGTTATTCAGAATCCATTTACAAAAAATGATTTAGTTGCAGCCCTAGCACTAGTAAATGACATAACTCGACTAAAAAATACCAAGAAAAATCTGGAGGAGAGAATCGAATATCTCAACGGAATAAGAAATCATTTGTTAAATAATAAAAAAAGGATGAATCCGTATTAGTATCTTTGTGATATTCTAGATAGGAGCTAGAGAATGGGAGTAGAGCCCTCGTCTATACCATTCAGATTATCAACTCAACCAAGATAAAATCAAAATGCGATATTAGCACCTTCCTCATAAAATACTATATAATTTACTCCAGTAACTTCGCTGTCAAAATCTTTTACTACTTGGATATTAATTATCTTCCTATTTCCTCTTTCTAGAAAATTATTGACTTCCTCCATAATGGTATTATTCCATCGAAATATCTGTTGTTTTATCACAAGTATTTTGAGCATATTATGTATAAAACTGAATCTTGAATGAAGATTATACGAGATTTAAGGCTTTTTATGATATGAGAGGTCAGGTCTCAGGTTTTTGAATGTGATAAAAAAAATAAAGAGAAACTAAGAAACTATAGCCTATTAAATTTGAATTCAGGCAATGCATCGGTAATAACTACATATTTTCGGTATTTATACAACGATACCTTGAAGAATTCATATTTGCAAAATACCAAAGATAATGTCAAAGAAATATGGAGTCGGGGAGATTATAGAAGCAGAGGCCAATTTTTTCCCCCAGTATCAGCATATTTGACAAGACTTGTAAAATTGCAACCTAGCGATTCTGTGTTGGATATAGCATGCGGATATGGAAATACTGCAATAACTGCTCGAATGATGGGAGCCAAAGTAACTGGCATTGATATAACTCCAAAGCATATAGCCTTGGCAAAAGAAGAAGAAAAAATAGCCGGAATTAGTGGGATAGAATGGAAAGAAGGCGATGCAGAAAACTTACCATTTGAAGATGAATCCTTTGATGTTATATTATCAACCTTTGGTCATATTTTTGCACCTAATCAAGACTTAGCCAGTAAGGAAATGTTGCGCGTCTTAAAGAAAGGCGGGCGCCTAAGTTTTACTAGTTGGCCTCCAGAATTGGCTGTTGGAAAACTATCAGAAGTTGTTTCCAAATATAATCCCTTTCCAGCTTCTGACGCATTTTCACCTTATAATTGGGGGATTCCTGAGAAAGTCAAACAACTTTTACCAGGTATTAAAGATATTATCTTTGAAAGAGATACTATCAATATTCCAATTTTGAGCCCAAATCATTACTGGCTTGATACTGTTACCAAAGCTGGATTTATGATTCAAGTAGTAGAGACCTTACAGAAACAAAATGATGATGAGAAAATAGAATTATTTAGAAAAGACTATATTAAAACTTTACAGCAATACATTTCAGAAAATGTATTGAGAATGGGATATCTTGTAGTAATAGCAAAGAAGTAACATTTCTTCCTTCTATAGAATATTATTGAAAAAATAATGTATAGCATACTTGCGTGATAGTTATTTACTTAAAAGTCGATATTTTACTTGCGTCATTTGGGCATGGTGTTTCACATAGTTTGACCTGTAAAGGGCCGCCCCGGGGGAAAAATTAAATCAAATTCTTAAATTGACTATATTACATACCTCTTAACTTCTAATCCACAAAATTAGTATATTTTTATGTAAATCAAACGGGTTAAGATTTATCAGAGGATTCAGTTTTTTGATGATTTGATAAAAGGTATTCCACTAGATAGTTACTTAATTATGAAGTTAATAACAGTAACTACTTAACTTGCTTGATAAATAAAGAAAATATGAGTTAGGTTAACTATATGGCAAATCAGATGAAAGGCCACTAAAGAATGAAAGTGTTTCACTCAAATCTTTTCCACCTGTAGTCCATAC
>JANWKP010000229.1 GCA_025451315.1 Nitrososphaerales archaeon
ATAGAAAGAGGAATCACAGATCGAATAGTTATACTCAATAATATAATCACTGATCTAATTGATTCTATGTATCATATTCAAAAAATCGATCCTATTTTGTATATTGAACATCAACCGACAAGAAGCAAGAATTTGATATTGGTAGGTACGTGTCCTGTTTGTCAAAAAGGAAAGTTTCAAATCATCCGATCTAAAAAAACTAAAAAAAGGTTTATTTCATGCTCAAATTATTTTTCTGAAGGCTGTACCGCTTCTGCTCCAATTCCACAACAAGGTTCGATAAAGAATACAAATAAAATCTGCAAAGAATGCAATTGGCAAATACTAAATGTATTTTATCCAACTAAAAAATATAGTAAAAACTTTTGTATAAATATTAATTGCCCTACAAAGTTAATTAAGTGTTAATATTATAAATATCGGTCCTTCGATTCTTTAACAGTGGTAATGTCTTCCTTACTTCGTCTATTCTTTCTCTACGAATCTCTACAATTTCGAAACCTCTCTTATCGCCTAAATCCGTAAGAACGGATCCCAAAGGATCTACTATCATACTTCTACCACAAAATATGTTACCAACTTGATTTGGTGCTATCACATATACACCATTTTCTATTGCTCTTGCTTTAAGCATGGTAATCCAATGTTCTTCCTTCATTATACCATGAACCCATCCTGAGGGTATTGCTATTATGTCTGAACCATTTACTGTAAGGATTCTAGAGAGTTCTGGAAATCTTATATCATAGCAAATCATTAAACCCATTTTACCTATTGTAGTTGTGATTAGTTTTGGAATTTTATCTCCTTTGCTAAATTTTAAAGATTCTTTAAAACCAAAGGCATCATAAAGATGTAATTTTCTATAAACTGAAACGATTTTTCCATCTTTATCAGTACTAAATGCTGTATCAAAAACCTTTTTATCTGTTTTAGAAGCATTTCTTTCAAAGAATGTACCTACTATTCCTATCCTATATGTTTTAGAATACTCACATAATCTCTTGACAAATTTACTATTTGTTAACGATTCAGCAGTATTGTAAAGTTCATCCACTGTTTGAGTGTTTGGGGAGAAAGCCATTTGAAACTCTGGGAAAAAAATATAATCTGCTTGTCTTTCTGTTGCCTCTTTGATATATTTTAATGACTCTATTAAATTATCTTGCTTGTTAATTGAAGATTTCATTTGGACAACAGCAGCTAGGAATTTTTTCTTCTGCATATATATGTTCTATAATAAGAAACATTAATATATTTTCCTATCATTGAACTATAAATTAAATTGTACCTATTTTAATTGTAAAATATGCACGCCAATATTCTATATCATCAAGGTGACAAAGACTAAACTATTGTATCAATATCGCTAGAGGCTGTTTGAAAAATATTACATACATATTGATAAGAATTCAGAATAGAGAAATGATCTTCATCTGTTACTTATACTCCTCAAAGTATGACTGTGCTTGTTATATGAATGGTTTCTATGTAGACACAAGGAACATATTTAAAAGAATAAATATTATTTTCAAAAAAAGAGAGCGAAATATGTGATTCAAAACTTTTCAATTAAAGATAAAGATAATGTTAAAACCAAAATATAGTTTGTATTCTATTAGTTTGGGGTAAAGAGAAAGAGTAACGAAAAATATTATAATTTTAATTTTAATACTACTGATTAGACTATATTACATTATTTCATTCTTTTCAGTATCTCTTAAATCATCTGACTGGATTTTATCAATTTGATATTTTGATTGTTCAAGTAATCCCCTTTATACTATTTTATTCAAGATAGACTGTTAATTTTAAGATAAAATCAGATAAATTTTCTTATTTTTTAGTAAATTTTCCTTAACAAAGTTAAATGATTTATTATTTAAATAAATTATTTGGATTGGTGATGAACATTCGTAGGTAAAAGAAGAAAGTTAGAAAAATTTGTTAGTAATATTTTATAGAGTGATTTATTACAAATATTATATAGGTAAAAGATGCAACCTGATCAAACAATGGTTGTTATATACGATCGATATTTTATTTTTACTTTATTTTCTATATTATTCTTATTAATCTTTAGTATATTTCAATTTCCAAGTGATGTATCAGCCGCTGATGATTTTTTTGGAATATTTCCTGAAGATTATTATGATCCAGAAGATTATGGAGAAAAATCTACTACAGTTCATGAACAGTTAGCTGTAAATAATACAATTGATCAAGATAATTTGATAACTACTGTAGACAAGTCTAGAAATGTAACAAGTACCTTACCTGAAGATTCAAAAGATATTAATTTTATAGCCGCTGGCGACTGGAACTGTAATAAAGAAACACAAAGAACAATATCAAAAATGACAAATTTAGAACCTGAGCTTGTCTTAGGTCTTGGAGATTATACATTTCAAAATGTCTCTCCTCGATGCTGGTTTGATATCTCAAAACCTATCGACAAGATTCTTAAAATTGCTATAGGTAATCATGATTTAGATTACCACAGCTCTTATTCTCACTTACTAGAACATTATAATTTATCCCTACCCTATTACTCTTTTAATTTTCACAATATTCATTTTATAGCTGTATCGTCTGAACATCCATTTGAACCTGGGAGCAAACAATATAAATTTATAAAAAATGATTTGGAAAAATCATTACATGATTCTTCCATCTTGTGGAGAATTGTATTCCTTCATACACCTATGTATACTTCAGCTAGCTTTGATGAAAAAAAATCTGAGGACTTGAAAAAAGTATTTCATCACTTATTTGAAAAATTTGGTGTAGATCTAGTGTTATCAGGACATACACAATACTACCAAAGATCTCTTTCTCTTTCATATAACAGCGACAATCCAGTTTATCCTATTGTAACGGATCATAATAATAATAATGGATTTACATCCAATGATGGTATAGTCTTTATAACAGCAGGTACTGCTGGAGATGAATTACATAAAATTGCTCATTATCTTCCCTATTATGTTATCCAAGATCGAAAATTTGGGTTTCTAAACTTTGATTTAATAAACAATGGTCATACACTAGTCGGGAAATTTTATGATACTGATGATGTTGCTACTTTAGACAAATTCGTTATTTCTAAAGATACCACAGGAAATAAAATGTATTCTGAAGAAAATAATGAACAAAATAATAATAATAATAATAATAATTATTATTATACTTCACATGAAGAACGAGAAAAATCTGATAATCCTATATTTTAATATCCAGTACTGACATTGAATCTACTGAAAAAATAAAACATAAATTACTTTATCCAGAAAGGTAAAAAAAGTCTCCATGATTATAAAATATTTTTAACATATATCAGAATGAAGAACGTGGACAACTCAATCATGAAGAATTGGAGAAAAAGAAAGATGCAAAGCAAATTTCATGAATGAGTTATTTTAAAACTTCAAATAATCTTTCTCTTAATTTAGTAAATTCGTCTATTCCTTTTTCAGTTATTGAATATATTGTAGTAGCTCTTCTGTTTCTAAATTCTTTTCTGTATGTAACTATCTTATCTTTTTCTAAATATCTGAAATGACTATGTAAACTACCTTCAGATATATCTAATCTTTTTCTTAATTCTCCAAAAGTAAATTCATTTTCTTTAAATAAAATATTCATTATATGTAATCGGTAGGGATAAAATAGTTGAAGAGATGATTTTAATAAAATATTATCTTGAGTGTAGTGTCTAGGAAAATGCTGTAATACACTTTTTGTTGTTAAGGCATAAAATCATATAATAAGCTATAAATAAACTATTATGGATAAATGATGATATTTATAGCACATTCAAAAGTAACAAATAAAATCTAGAATAATCTTTTATGAGAATAATTTCAATATTTGTTGAATAGGATTATAGAAACAATAAAATTTATATTCCTTACCGATTCATTGTTATAGTAAGGTAATTTTAAAGATGTTTTATTTTTTAGAAATATTCTATATATTTAAATATAGCTAAATAGTTAGGAGAACCTAATACGTATTGAAATTTTTAGAGAATATAGTTAGAAAAAATAAAATAAATTCGAAAATAAATAATATCGTTTTTTCTTGTATCTTTTCTTTACTATTTTTTGTTATAATTATATTTACATCGCTCAATAATGCATATTCACAAAGTGATTCTGTTACTGATGAGCGAAATTCTCAGATAGATCTTAAAAATAAATTTATAATATATATTAATCTTGAAAGAATCAATTCTCAGTTAGATCTTAGTGATGAAAATGTAGAGTCTGACAACCTAGATAAAGCGTTTTCACAGGCTTATATTCCTCATACCACTCTTTTTCCTAACATAAAAAATGATTTGCAAAGAGTATCTCCTGAATTGTCTTCCAAGTTAGAGAGACTTTTGACTGAATTGCCTATACTTATTAAAGATAATAAAAATGAACCTCTTAAAGAAATTAAACAAACAATAGCTGAAATAAAAAATACGACTTCTGTGATAAGTAATAAGATAATAGGAAATGACACTCTCAAAGATAGGAATTTTCTAACACAAAGCTCGATCCAATTATTAGATGATGCTTCTCAGTTAGTTAGTATTCACAATTCATCTCTAGTAACAGGACAAAAAAATCTTGAATATGATAGTATAAAGGGATTACTTGAACGATCAAAATATCAAATTGATAAAATCCCGTCAGATGATTTAAGAGATACTGAAAAGAATGAAATAATGTTAATGTATTCAAAAATAGAACAAAATTTGGATAAAACAAATTTTAACTCATTAACTCTATCTATTAGTTCTCTTCAAAATTATTTGACACAATTATTAAATACTGAAAATCCCATTACAAATCTCCCTGATGAATATAAGAATTACTTTTCAACAATTAATACGTTATTGGATAATGTAGTTGTTGAAATCAAAGAAAACAATGATTATAGACAAGCAGATAAAAGTGCAATAACTGCATATTTGGATAACTTCGAATATCTTGTAGCCCCAATTGAGAAAAACGATCCAGATCTAATGGTTGATATAGAACTAGCCATGCGAGAGAATCTTAGACAACTTATCAAAAATAATGAAAAAATAGAAGTCATTGAGCCATTTGTTTTTCAAATAAAAGCTAAATTGGATAATGCTAAACTAACCTTAGAAAATGACCAATCATTAGCAAATAATGGTAATAATGGTTCAAACAATATACTCTCTAAAGAATATAGTAATCTTTCTGACATTGAAGAACTCAGTAAGGGTTTTGGATCATTTCAAGGAGAACAAAAACAAATGGGTGAGTCTACTGATCCTCAAAAACAAGGTGTTAGAGATGATATAGATCGAATTAGATTAAATCTTCAAAATGTATTGAATTTATACAAAGATGCAAAATATGATGAAGCATTACTTGTTACACGTTCAGCTTATTTGGATAATTATGAGAATATCGAAAGACCCCTTAGACCAATCGATCCAGATTTTACTTTAAATATGGAAATTAAATTTGCTGAACTCAGAAATATGATAGAACAAAGATCCGAGTATGAAAATATCGTAAAAAAGATTGGGGAAATTCAACAAGGATTGGATGAATCTGAAAGATTAGTTTCAGGAATTGGTACAATAGCACCAGGTATTGCTTTTTCAGCTTCCTTTTCTATTATATTTAGAGAAGGATTGGAATCTGCATTGATTGTAGGGGCAATAATTACATATTTAGAAGCCTCAAGAAATGATCGCTTCAAAAAACATGTGTATTATGGTATAATTCTCGCTGCGGGTGCAACTGCATTAACATGGATAATCGCCGAATTCTTTATTGAGATATCTGGTGCAAGCAGAGAACTTATTGAAGCTATAGCTGGAATTTCTGCTGTAGCTGTATTATTCTGGGTTAGTTTTTGGGTTCTTAACAAAATAGAAACAAAAAAATGGATAGAATTTGTAAAGTCAAAGGTTTGGAAAGCAACAACTACTGGTAGTGTGATGGTATTTGTTTTACTATCATTTTTTACAGTATATAGAGAAGGATTCGAAACTGTCTTGTTTTATCAAGCAATGTTGTCTTACGCTAAACATATGGAACTTTTTGTTATATTGGGGCTAATTATAGGTCTTGCAGTAATAATAGGAGTAGCATTCATAGTCAGAAAACTGGGCAAGAAACTACCATTAAGAGTTCTATTTGGTTTAACTATGGGAATAGGAGCGTATATGTCAATAACATTTTTGGGAAATGCTATTCGTGAGTTTCAAGAAGTTGGATATATAACAACTACTCATTTATTCGGAATAATCCCAAGGCTAGATGTAAATCTAGCAACTATGACTGGTATACATCCTACTCTCGAAACTATTATTGCTCAACTAATTCTGTTATCAGTCTATCTTGTTGGCTCAACATATATTCTTGTTATTCAGCCACGAAGAAAGAGTTTAATCCAGTCGTCTCGCAAGTCTATGTCTGATTTAAAAGAATAGTTATTACTATATTAGTAAGACTACATTTATAAGTTAGTCTGACCTAATTAGTTTAGCCTAATATGTATAGCTTGACTGAAATCAAGAATAGTTGGAATATAGATAAAAATGAAACTATTTCATTTTTAAGTAACATCATCGAAAATGATACATATAAAATTATTTTATCAGTTATGGAAAGTTCCAAAACAGTTTATCAAATTCACGAAGAAACATCTCTTCCGTTAAGTTCCATTTATAAAAGAATAAAGAAGCTAGAAGATATAGGTATAATATCAATAGAGAAAATTACTATTAATAATAAAGGACGCAAATTAATTTTTTATAAAAGTAAAATAAAAAACTTAACTTTTAAGCTCAATGAGAAGGATGTAAGTCTTTTAATAACCTAAAATTTTTAGTCGTACTGCAATTATATTGGAATCGAATAAAAATTAAAGAACGGTTTTATAAACTTCTATATATATTAAGAATACATAAAGAATATCTTTGATTGGAAAAAGATTAATATGAAATTATCTTATTTTTTTAATATTATCACGCCTTTTACGACATGTAATCAAATAGACTCTTATAAAAAATCATTTAGTCTGTATTATTATGATTTAGTTCGTTCATTATTTATTACACTCGCTTTTACAGGTATTATCTCTACTGGTTGGTTTGGAATTCCACTAGCTCCCCACTATTTCACTGATACACCAATAAATAATTTAGATGTATTCTTTGTTCTTTTTAGTTCGTTAGGAAGCATTTGGGGTATGATGGCATATAGAGAATTTACAAAAACGAGAGATAATATTTTATTAGTTAGAGATCTGTGTAAAAAATTAGACCCAGTTATTGGAGATTATGACTATTCGACTTTTAATCCTATCACAAAAAAATATGAACAAGGTTTTGTTCCGTTAGGACCTACAGATTTTTGGGACAGGGAAACGGTGGTTCCTGACTGGTTAGATAAAGGAAAATATTGGCATATTATGCTTAGATTGCAAATTAAAGATAAAGATATTATTCTTAAAGTTGTCAAAGATAATGATCTCCCTTTTTTTTCTGGAAGACGAAATGTAGCAACAACCTTAAGAGAAAATTTAAAAACTAACAGTAAGTTTAAAAAAAAATATCGCTATGCTGTTTGCATTCCACAATGGTTGGTAATGAATACTGAAATGAGTAATTTCTCTAGAAGTGAACTAAATCTAAATGATTCTGATTTGGGTTTGTTAATGAATGCTATTAATAAACAACTTGGTTTAGCATCAAATGACATCACAGAGCATGAAAAACAACGAATTAAATATTCCTGGAAATTTAGTTCCTTACCAATTTACTTAATAAAGAGTTTACCGATTCAAATTATTTACAAAGAGTTTTTTACTAAAATAGCTAAATATATATCCTCAAAAAAAAAACATATTATTGAAGAAACTAATATTAATTTGGCTTATTTAAGTAATGATGAATTAATTGAAACATTACTAATTCTTGCAAGACTTAAGAACATCCAATCAAGAAGTATAGAAAAAATTAATATTCTTTTACAATTTCTTAAAAATGAATATGAAAAATTAGGGTTAGGCGATGGTTCTAAGAGATATCATAACCTTCACCATAGTCTTGAGGTAGCATATGTTAGCTTGCAGATGTTACCTGAAGAGTTACATGGATATTATTTTTCAGAAGTAGAATATGAATATTTGATAGTAGCAAGCTTATTGCATGATTATGATCCTTATCAATATAATTATAAAACCAGCATAGGATTATATCGCTATGAAGGCCCTAAAGTTGAAAATACCATCAAAGAACTTTTGAATATTAGAATTATAGATGCTTATTTTAGTAAGAATGTTATAGAGTTCAAAAATTATTTCCGTCAATATCATTATCATTTATTGCCACCAGTTGATTATGTTACTACTCATCCTGAGTTTGTGAAGTTCAAACCTCAACAAAGTTTAATAATTGAAGCATTGATCTGGAGAACAGATTATCCATTTACAAAAAAACCTTATGCTCAAAGAAATTATCAAGAATTAATTGATAAAATTTCTAATTTAATTGGATCATCTGAAAAATACATATTATTATCTGAAGTATTATCTTTAGCAGATTTATCCGTAACATATATGGGATCTGATCCTATTAGTGCATGGTACAGAGTAACAAGTCTATATGAAGAATTAGATCTTCCACAATTTGAGGCTGTTTCTAGAACTGATCAGTTTTTCTCTGAAATTATGAAAATAGAGTTATTTCAAGAATTATTAAATAACCGTAATTTTTCTAGAGTTTTCAAGGAAAGATGGAATTTGGTTTATCAGTTTTATCACGAGGGAAATCCATCAACTCAAATTAATAGGACAATAGAAAATGCCCAAACTTCCTATTCTAAAATTAACTTACAAATTGGTGTGAAAACCGGTGATATTTTGTACCATATAGCCATAGAACATAAAGACGAATACTTTATAGGTATTAGTACTGATGAAGATGCTGTACTCCATATCAAAGACAAATTTGCCAATTTAAAGCAACAAAATGTATCTTGTTTTTGGGGTGATGCAAAAAAACTTCTACCCAATCTTCAAAATAAATCTATTGATAATATTTTATTAATACTAGATAATATTCATAATTTAAACAATCATGATGAACTGGATGCAGAATTATTGTTATTATTTAAAGAAGTTTCTATACCACTTAAATTACATGGTACGTTTCAAATCCTTACTAATATAAATAAAAATAGCGATAAGGAAAAAGAAATAATAAAAATTGCATCAAATTGTGGATTTCAACTTTTGAAAAATAATACTGATTATAAAATTTATTTCCCTCAATCATATATTCCAAAAGAATTTATACAAAATGATTCAGTATCAGTATTAATATTTCATCTTTATCTTCAATCTCCTATTGTATGATAATTTGCTAAATCACTCATTTCATAGAGTGATCTTAAAAGTATATAAATAAATGAAAAAGTAAACTATTAAAAAGCAATGACAAAAAAAATCAGGATTGCAATCGCCGGCGTAGGAAATTGTGCTTCTGCGCTAGTTCAGGGAATCCATTATTACAAGTCAATAAATGAGAAGGATTCTATTGGTCTGACTGCATATGATTTGGATGGTTATACTCCTATAGATATTGAATTTGTAGCCGCTTTTGATGTTTCAGATTCAAAAGTCGGCTTAGATCTCTCCGATGCAATTTTTTCTCACCCAAATAATGCTATAAAAATTACAAATGTTAATAATTTAGATGTTAAGGTAAATAAAGGAAAAGTTTTAGATGGAGTAGGTAGACACCTCGCAGAAAAGATAAATATATCAAATCATCCTACATCTAATATATCTGAAATATTGAAAGATTCCCAAACAGATATCCTTTTGAATTATTTACCAGTTGGAAGTCGCGCAGCAACAAAATTCTATGCAGAACAGAGTTTGGCAGCAGGCGTTTCATTTATAAATGCAATTCCAGTTTTTATTGCATCTGAACCTCAATGGCAACAGTCATTTAGAGAGAAAAACATTTTGTGTGCAGGAGACGATGTGATGAGTCAAATTGGAGCCACAGTTGTACACAAAACATTAATAAAATTATTTATTGACAGAGGTGTTAAAGTGGATGAAACATACCAACTGAATATTGGTGGTGACATGGATTTTTATAATATGTTAGATGAGGATAGATTAGAAGATAAAAGGGTAAGTAAAACCAGTGCAATCGAAGCAATGTTGCCATATTCTATTCCTATGAGGATAGGTCCATCAGATTTTGTAGAATCGCTGAAAAATGATAAAGTTTGTTATATTAATATTCGTGGTAAAAAATTTGGAAATATTCCAATAGAACTAGACGTGAAACTCCGAGTGGCGGACGCATATAATAGTGCTGGAATTATGATCGATGCAATACGTGCTACCAAAATAGGACTTGATAGAGGATTATCAGGAGCATTAGAAAGCGTTTCTGCATATTGTTTTAAACACCCTCCAATTCAAATGTCGTATAATCAAGCAAAAGAAAAATTTCTGCAATTTATCAAAGGAGATCGAGACACATAATAATTCATATAAATTAATGATTAATTTATTTTTCTATCATCAATAAATAAAAGTCATGACAAACTCCAAACTCAAGATCTTCTTCATTTTTATATTCAGTAGGGCTAGGTTCGTCATTGTTTGCCAAAATGCAGTGAGTTATATAAAATAAAAAGTTATCTGATTTATTGTTTTACACATGTTTTTATCTCAAAAAGTGTATTCTTTTAAAGACTGCCAAGTTAAGGAACATGAGTGGAATAATTGAGCTTGTAAAAATATAGAACGTTATAGATAATATAATAGATATTATTTTACTCTTCAGTTAATATGACTAATTTAAATATCAGTGGTTATTTCTAGCGTCATTCCACAAATAGTTAAAATAATCTTTTGCGTATCCTGCTAGTCCTGGATGGTCTGCCCAGATTGCAATGGGTTCACCCTTCCGATTTCCTTCTTCTCCTAATAAGATTAAAACTTGAGTGCTATCACCAATAACTCCTCCCCCAAACATGTCATCTTTAATTCTTACATCTGCAATTCTTGAAATAGTTTTTATAATTTCTGTACTCGTTCCTTCTGAAACAAGAACTACAATTCTAATACCTTTGTCATGTAAACTTCGTAATAGTGGTTGTAATGGTTTAGCTATTTCTTGTGCTATTTGTGGTAATGCTATTAACAATTCTTTTTGGCTATTCTGAATGATTTCGCTGACTTTACCTGCAATATTATAAAAACCTCTTACTACCCATATCTCTGGCTTTTCTTTTACTCCGCTTTTTTCATAAATAGGCATTAGTTCATTTCTAATGATTTCCTCATTACTTTTAATTTCATTTTCTTTTTGGAGTCTTATTGCATCTAATGCAGTAGAAGGCGATTTCGGAAAAAATGTTTGTGGCCTCGAGCTATCTGATTCAAGCCATATTTTATTTTCCAAACTATTCAATACTTCATAAATTTTTGAGTACGGAACACCTGAAGTTTTGCTTATATCTGCTGCTGTCATAGAACCATGCTCTAATAATGATAGATATACTTTAATTTCATAGCTTGTCAAGCCAAGACTTTCCATTGATTTTCTTGACTTGTCAGTAATGTTCATTGAACCATTTTTAATTATTTAACGTAATATATGTATGTTCAATTATACCTTAATAGAAAATCATTTAAACTTTCTATCTCTAGATCTTATATTATTCTCAAAATGTTTTCAATTTTTCTAGATGGTTCATTTTAAATAACATCAATCGTAAAATCAATCAAATTAAATCGATGAACCTTATGCTGGTCATACTTTTAAAATAAGCTGTTAGAGATCAGAATAATATAATAACAATAACAATTATTTATTGTTAGTTAAACTTAGTTTTGTAGGATTCATCAATTTTTCTAAAGTTATTGCTTTACGAAAAAATCAAGAAATAAACCAAAAAAAGGTATGTATCCGTCTTTTTGATTAGATCTTTTCAGATTTCTAAATAATTAGGTATATTATTTGAGTGTTTAAACACTATCTTCATCATAGCTTGTATAGATATATAATAGAAATTGTTTCTGTTATTTTTTAACAAAAATCAAAATTCTTTAGCTATATCTCATGGAAAAAAGTACAGTATTTGAAAATTGAAAAAAAAATAGTTGTCGAGAAGATTTATTATGTCAGTATTTATACCGTTTTTACTATTTTGTATAATGTGCTATTCATTTTAAAAACATAAAATTTTAGTGAGTTTACCGTTTAAATTCGTATGTATTAATTATTTTCGTATCAAGGAACGTTTAATAACCCATTTAATTTTTTTTTGTCTATGCCTAAATTCAAATCAACTCAAGATATTATTAGAATTATTGATACTAAAGATCAAATTCGTAATTTTGGTGTTATTGCTCATGTTGATCACGGTAAAACTACCATGAGTGATAGTCTTTTAGCTGCATCAGGAATTATTTCACCTTCCGTAGCAGGACAAGCATTAGCTCTTGATTCAATGAAACTTGAACAAAATAGACAGATGACTATCAGAGGAGCGAATGTGACACTATTTTATGAGCACGAAGGCAAGGAATATGTTATAAATATGATTGATACACCAGGGCACATTGATTTTACTGGTAGAGTCACAAGGGCCTTACGTGCTATTGATGGGGTAGTAGTTGTTTCTGATTCAGTAGAAGGCATTATGACTCAGACAGAAACAGTAACAAGACAAGCTCTAGAGGAAAGAGTTAGACCTGTTCTTTATATAAATAAAATAGATCGATTGGTAAAGGAATTACGCCTAGATCCTCCTGCGATGCAAAAATGGCTTTCAAATATAATAGCAGAGTTCAATAAATTAGTAGATATTTATGCAGAACCAGAATTGAAGGAGAAATGGAAGGTAAACATCCAGGCCAATAATGTAGCCTTTGGATCTGCTAAAGATAGATGGGGATTTAATTTCAAAGTAGCCCAAAAAAAGGGGTTTAGTTTTAAAGATGTTTATGATGCATATACTTCTGATGATCCATCTAAAATCAAATCACTTTCTGAGAAAGCACCTCTACATGAAGCAGTTCTCGGTATGGTTGTTCAACATCATCCCCCTCCTTATATTGCTCAAAAATATAGAATCCCAAAAATATGGCCAGGGGATCTAAATTCTGATATTGGAAAATCATTAATAAATTGTGATGAAAAAGGTCCTGCAGTAATGATGGTCACTACAATCAATGTGGACCCTCAAGCTGGCAGAATAGCTACAGGACGGTTATTTTCAGGTACTATTAAGGATGGTGATGAGGTATATTTGATTGATGCCAAACGGCCTGGAAAGGTTCAATCGGTAAATATCTATATGGGAAATACTAGGGAAGTCGTGAATGTTATACCTGCTGGTAATATTCCAGCTCTTTTAGGTTTGGATTATGCAGTTGCCGGTGAAACAATTTCTACTGTTAAAAATATTGTTCCTTTTGAATCAATTAAATATGTTTCTGAACCAGTAGTAACAATTGCTGTAGAAACAAAACATCCAAAAGATCTACCGAAACTTGTAGAAGCTCTTCGTAAAATAACAGTTGAAGATCCAAATCTTATTATCAAAATAAATGAAGAAAGTGGAGAAACATTAATGGCTGGAATGGGAGTATTACATCTTGAGATCGCTACTTCACTGTTACAGGAAGCAGGTCTATCTATAACTACATCGCAACCTCTAATCAATTATAGAGAGACAATTCGTTCAAAGGGTGGACCTATCATGAGTAAATCTCCTAATAGGCATAATAAGATATTCATGAGAGTGGAACCTCTTAGGGAAGATATTATTGAGATGATTAAAACTGGACATATAAAGGAAGATATGGATAAAAAGGAATTAGCTAAAATCCTCAGAGAAAAGGGATGGAATGCGGATGAAGCGAGGAATGTTAGTGCTATTGATCCCTTAGGAAACATGTTGATCGATGAAACTAAAGGTGTTCAATTTATTCAAGAATCAATGGACTCTATTAAATCAGGATTTGATGATGTCGTGCATTCAGGAGGCCTAGCACATGAGACCCTAAGAGGTGTAAAATTTGTTCTTAACCATTTTGTACCACACGAAGACCCTGCTCATAGAGGGTTAGCACAGTTGATGCCTGCAACTAGGAGATCGATGTTGGGTGCTATGTTGATAGCAGATCCGGTACTTTTGGAACCTATACTGGGAATCGAAGTAAAATGTCCTCAAGAACAAATAGGTATCGTAGCAGGAATTTTATCAGGAAAACGAGGTAAATTATTAAACGTTGACCAAAAGGGTGTTATAGCTATTATGACAGGTGAAGTTCCCGCTTCTGAAACTTTTGATTTATCAGAGGTTATGCGTGGTGGTACAGCAGGTAAAGCAATGTGGAGTACTTACTTTAAGAGTTGGCAAGCGGTCCCTCAATCAGTTATAAGACCACTTATCGCTGATGTACGCAAAAGAAAGGGGCTTAACCCAGATCCTCCAAGTCCTGATGAATTCATTGACAAAGAATAATATCGAGACTTCCTATTTTTTTGTTATTATTATTTCTCTATTTGGTTTAAATGAATTTTCCACAATTTATTTAATTCCAATGTATTAAACTAGTTGCTTTGTCATGTAATTTTTCATCAAATGTTTTTATATTTACTTCTTTAAATGGATTTATTTTTTCTAATATTGGTGGAGCTTCATTATTATCTAATGTTGATTTATTTTTTAGTTCTTCGAGTATCTTTTCTTGTAACTTTGGATGACATATACTACTATGGTAAATACATCCTAGTGATCCATTAATCATCTCCTTCAAATGTGCTTCTCCTTTGTCCTCATGAAAGTGGGGATTTCTGGTTTCAACTTGCATTACCTCTACACCTTTGTCCATTGCATCCTGATTTTCCGTAGGTAAAATTCCACCGAATTGTTCAAGTAAATTCACAATTTCATAAGTTTCTACTGAAAATCCTGAAGAATAATTAAGTAGCTCTGCAAGTTTGAGAGACATACAATGTTCACCTGAATTTCCCGTTCGCATAACTTCGGTTTCAAATCCAGTATAATATGAAATAAGTGAATTTAAATAGTGATTAGTAATTTCAGATACTCTTCCCCATTTTGAAAAATAAATTCCGCTTTCAGATATCTTGGGCTTGTAGATCCAAGAAACTCTTATCATCTTATACGGTGTATCAGACATTGCAATTCCGGATGCAAAAATTTTTACATATTCATTGACAGCACCAGGTACATAATTATCTCCATCAATGAAACCGACATATTCTTTGTCAGCCATTTTAGCAAGAAGCATTCCTAATACCATTCCTTCTGCCTTGCCGTTTCTAATGAGATGATCAGGACCTATCAAATCATTGTAATTAACTTCTCTTAATGTATCAGCAAGACCTTCATCTCTCTGATGGATAATTAAGGCATTTTTATTAGCAAATCGATTAAATTGTTGAAGTGACTCTTTTTCTAACTTGTATCTATCAACCGGTTGCCGAGGGCTATTTGAGACTATAATCGTCATACAATCATGAGGAATTCCACTTAAAACACCTTCTAGAAGCTTCAATCTTTCGTTTTTTATAGGAATAACTATCGCCATCTTACTTTCTATCTCTGAAATTTGTTCATTTCCGACACCTGTAATATTTTCTGATACCCTTTTTCCTTTATCTGAACCTGAATCAAGCTCAAATACACGTTGAACACCATGAAGACTTATTGACCCAAATCTCTCAGTAAATCGAGGTAAATCTAATTTCATTTATCTTTCTCCTTTTATAGTAAAAACAAATTAGAACGAGACTCTCATATATTTAAATCAGATTCAAAATTATAATAAATAAATTTTAATTGTAAAAAGTATTTAATATATCTTTATCTGGTATTTTTTTAAATCTTTTATTAATTTTTTGAGATTCTTTATCTTTATTTTCTTCATCAAATATCCTTAGTAATTTAATTAAAGATTTTTCATCAATGAATGATTTTAATACTCTCTCAATTGATTCGTCTTTCAATTTGTTAAAAGAATTGATACTATTTTATTTAACTGATATTCAATCTGGTAACACTATAATTTTACCTTTTTTTGTTAAAAAAAATCCTCTGGTTTTTTTAATATAACTTTATTCTTAATAAATTTGAGAGCACATGTTTATTAAGATAAAAAATCAATATTTTAAATAATTATTAGATAATTCGATTTTTAACTGTCTTTGCGATTATAAATGGTGCAATCAATAATGCAGGAATACTTATAATAATAAATACGGTTTGAAATGATGCCAATATCGATATAGTTGTCGTTCCAGCACTAAATCCAAAAATTGTTGCTATTAGACTACCTGCACAAGTGGGACAGCCTATAAATAATCCACATGTTGCGCCTAGACTTCCTATAATCCTTGATTTCTTATACTTATTATCATTTTCTTTTAATCCTTTTATCATAAATATATTTATTGAAATATTAAAACCTACTAAGAAAGAAACAATGAATAATAATGCTATATTAATTGGAATTAGAAAAATAAAAAAATATTCAGTTAAATAGACATATGTTATAGGTACATACCCTATTGTGTTACAACATGGAATTATTTTTATTGATGGACTAAATTTAATATCTTCAAGTGAATTAGATTCATTATCAATAATGACAAATATCTGAGAAAGAAAACTAAAAACAATACCATAAAAAATTCCAGATAATATCATTATTAAAGTGTATCTTTTTTCTTTAAATGCCAAGGATATGAGATATTTTAAATTTTTTTTTGTTGGTTCATTTGAAACATAAAGATTCCACAAACCACAACAAATAGCTATTGATGAAATAAATGTTATTATTAGTATTCCTACTGATATATTAAATAACGCAGGTGTAAACATTATCATATCATTAAAATTTGGATTAGTAAAATTTGAATAAAAAATATACGAGATTATTAATGACGAAACACTAAATATTATTATCCTTAATCCTTTATTCAATAAAATATCCTCTTTTATCTTCATAGTTGTGATTTACCATACTAAAATAAATCACCAAAAATAAATTTTATTATTATACATTAATCACATGAAAAATTTATCTCGTAGTTTATCCTAATATTGATAGAGATGAATGACATTTTTTCATCAAATGATGACTACATTCCAGTAGTGATCAGTAATATTGGATACGCAGATCATTTGGGATTAGAAGGGTTTTTAATATTAAAATCTGTGGAAGGAAAGGAATTTCCTATTAATGCATTTTCAGGTGAGGTGGCAAAACATATACTCCGGTTCAGAGAAGGAGATAAAAATACTATTCCTACTATATACAATTTAGTCGAGGAGATAGCTGTAATGCAAGATCTATTATTAATGGAAGTCAGAATATATATGAGTGGATCAGTACTACGTGCTAACTTGTATTTTAGAGGAAGAAAGGATACACTTA
>JANWKP010000230.1 GCA_025451315.1 Nitrososphaerales archaeon
ATTAAGCTTCAATAATGAGTATAGATATGTAAGTTTATTTTGTATTCTTAATTCTAGGTGTGAGAAAAATTCTGTATTAAAAACAACTTCGTATGGGTTTAAATCAAAAAAAATAAACAGATATTGAATTTCCGTTCTTTCAATGACTTTGCGTCCTCCATTACTTTTGATTCTTTCTGGTTTAGTTAGGTCTTTTTTTGTCTCGTAAAGAGCAAGTAGTATCATCTGATAAAGCTTACCTCTTGTGGCTCGGTCCTTTATCTTTTGTTCGATTAATAGAGCTAGGATGGTTACAATTATCGTAAATCCTGCTACAATTAGGAGAGGTAACGAGTAAGTCTCATCTACTTTAATGGGTTCATTCTCTGAATGAATATTTAAATTGGCATCAGTATTCAAATCCGTTTCTTCTATTGCATTGGCAGAATGTAAATGAAAACTAGGAAACAATATGAGTAACACTATAAAGGTCTGGATAGATAGCAAATGTCGTGTTCTAAAACTTGACTTATTATTCTCATAAATATTTATTTCGATCATTATTTTATCATAGATCCTAGTAGATTTTTATTCATCAAGTTATTTTAATAAAATATCTATAATCTATATTAATATGAGGGCACTAAATTTCTGTTTCCCAAATCACTTCGAAAATGTGATAGTATGCACCTAAAGGATTTCTATACTCGGTGTTCGAATCCTACTATAGAAGGAAGGTTGACCTTATCATTTTATACTCTTGTTGCTATATGTTATGCTTAAAGCCTGAAAAATATGTTGGAAATTAACTTTTGAATGTTTTATTTTTAATTAGTCATCTATTTCGATTATTTGTATCTCTTTTCTCGAATGGTTGCTTTTGTTACATCAAAAAAATCTTCTACCCTACAACGGAAGATACTGGGGTTAAGCCCCTAATATGACACGTACTCATAAATCATCAAGAGTTTCTATATTAAACGGCAATTACCAACCTTCTTCCAATTCAAATAAACTAAAGAGCGAAATGAATGAGATTATTTCCAATCTCCGATCAATACAAAAGGAGCCCAATAATAAGGATGATCATCCAATCCTGAAACCTTTAAGTCTTCCTTTGTTTTCAAAATTGCTTTTCTCAACGCATCCGCTTTACTGCAACTGTTTTGTAGATTGGTATAAAACTCAATCATTGTTTTCATTGTGCAATAGGAGTTTGTTTTCCACAAACTTACTACTATCGTACTTGTACCCGAAAAAAATATTGACCTAACGAGCCCTAATAGTTCATCACCTTTTTTATTCTTGATTTTACCGGTATCGCAAGCCGCAAGGACCATCAATTTTGATTCAACCTTATCTGCGTTTTCAAGAAAATCGAAAGAAGTAAATTTTTCTTTTTCATCCAATCTCATATTTAAATATATGCCAGAGTTCAGCGGATTTTGATTATCAAATGATCCTTGACTTGAGTAATGGATTGCACCTGCTTTTAGTTTTACTATCATTTCATTCTTTGGAATACTGTAAAATGGCTTCGTTTGAAACATGTTGGCAATTTGAACCGCTTCCTTATTCTCAAAACTATTTTCACCTTCTTTACTAATGCTGAATACATTACAGGTCTTAACTGTATTTTCCTGTTGTGACAAGAATCTAAGTATTGACAAATTCGGTAGAAATGATATATTAAGCAATTCAATTATGGGCTTGTTTTCTATTTCTAGTAGTTGTAGTGGAAAATAGTGCAAATAAGAATGCGATATGAATACCACGGAAGTAGCTTCCGTCATTAAATCTGATATCGGGCTTATCAGACTTTCACTAAGTTCTGAAATCCACTTATCCCAATTCGGCAAAGGGACATCACTACCTGACTGGTCTATCCTTTCGCATGTTTCTAATTCTTTTTCATAAATGTTGAGTATCCCTAATAACATTTCTAGATTGAAATCCTCTACGATCCTGACAATGAGCCTTCCAGAAGAAATACAAAAAATATACGTCTTCAAATCAGATACAAAATATTCAATTACTATCTTCTTGTGTACATCGGGTTGCAAAAAATCATTGACATATTCTAATAACTTATCCAAGTCAAGTGGAACCGGTTTTCTTAAGGAGACATATTCGGGACTAATCCGTCCTAATTTCTCATAAACAACTTCTAACTTTTCTGTAATCTCTAATAAATCACCGGGTTTTAAATTTGTGGCACCTTCAATAGTCTGAGCAGCTCTTGTTTGTATCGACAATACAGCAACATTTTTGTGTTGAATAAGTACTTTCTCTTGGTTCAGTAGGTCATTTATCTCTAATTCTTCTTTCTCATTAGATGTCTTCCATTTTATTTTCAAATTAGAAGAAGATAATAGATGAATCAATGATTTCGATTTGCTCCTTTGGACATATTCATAGGCTTCGGAAACCTTTCCGAGATCTACACATACAGATATCATTATCTCGTAAATATCTGCTGCCAAACCAAAATACTCTATCTTATCCACATCTTCAATTAAATTCCAACCAATTTTCTCTCTTAATTCGATGGATGTTTTTAGATGTTTATAAGCAATATTTAAATTCGAATTATTTATCATATTTTCCTCGCTTTTATTACTCAAATACAAAACAAAATAATTAATTCCCAAGTTCCCACTAAACATAGCTATCCTTTGAATATCACCTAATTCATCCGCTATCTGTAAAGCTTTTTGGTAATTTTGAATACCTTCAAATACATTTCTTTGCATATTTTCTATTACTCCAATGTTACTATAACATAATGACATTCCCATTTTATCATTCAAATCTTCTTTCATCCTTAGGGACTCTAGCAAGAAATCCTTTGCTTGTGATAATCTTTTAGTATCAAGAAATATTAATCCGAGATTATTGTAGCAAACAGAAATCAAATGCTCATCTCGTGTCTTTTCACATATCTCTAAAGCCATATTGTTATACTCTATCGCCTTGTCAAAGTCCTTTAGGTCATAGGATATTGTCCCGTACAATGCATAACAATTTGACTTTCCGACAATATCGCCCGATCGCTCACATATCTCTAAAGCCATATTGTTATACTCTTTCGCCTTATCATAATTCCCCAATATGTGAGAAGCTATTCCATTCTTTCCAAAGCAACGCGACTTCCCTTCATTATCACCAGATCTTTCGTATATCTCTAAAGCCATATTGTTATACTCTATTTCCTTAACATAGTATCCTGTATTATGATAAATCATTCCATAATTTTCAAAACACATAGCAAGATTTGCGTCGTCATTCGTGTCTTTGCATATCTCCATCGCCTTATTGTTATATGCTAGCCCGCGCTGATAATCACCTATTCTGCTATATCCTCTTGAGAGAAAAATGATAAAAAAAGTTTTAATGGAGTTAAAATCCCCTATTTTGTCAAATTGTTCTAGATAATTAATGCATCTTTTGACACATTTGATTAAATGAAGAAATTTTCCATTTTTATATAAGATCAATGAACAATCCGATAGGAATACAAGAGTGTTCTCAAATCTTACTCCTTTCATGAGTAAAAAAACTTGATTTGTAAATTCTATCTGATCACTGAATTCATTTAACAAACCTAAAATAAGTAATTCTTTTTCATCTTGGTCCATACAGATATTCATGAATTCTTCTAGATAAAAGAATAGAGCTTTTATGACCAATTCAATTGGTTTAAATATTCATAAATGATATTATTAACGAAAATATGCTCTAAAATACGGTTTAGAACAATAGATGTATTTATCACAAATATTCGCATTGGTACGTCATTACGTTCTCTTAAAACTCTCTATGCAAGCATAAATCCGCTGGTAAATTGCAACTAGCGAGTCCTATGCTATAAAATTTGTTCTTGAAAAATCAGGAAGATAATGACAAAGACTCGGAGATATTCATTCACGAATGATTGTCAAACAGGCTCAGAATATTTTTAGCATGTGAATTCCTATACTACTAGATGTCAAATCCCGGTGACCGCATATTTAGTGGGAATTCATATACTTGTGTTTCTTAGAATGACTTAGGAAGCACTGAGCACTATAGTAATGTATCAATTATTAGATTACCGCTGCAGTAATATGCGAATCCTGGGTTTGCACGTAAAGATGGGAGTGAGTAAATTATTCCACCGAACCCGTATACCCTGCGGAACCTAATCCCACCGAAGCCATCATGAAATGATTTTCGATAAGAATTCATAGTAACTAGATTTTGGCATGTTGAAGTCTAAAGTGTTTAATATTCTCTCTGAGATAATAAATTTTTGTTTTAATCTACAAAATTATTCTTGAACAAAGGGATCTCCGTTTGAATACAATATCCGGATAACGGTCATATTACATTTAACTATCGAGGAAAATTATCAATGTAAAGATGAATGGAATAAGAATAGTAAACAATCGAAACTACTTAATTTTAATAAGAACATGTTATATTATGGTTTTTATTTATAATGTGCATAAATAAAACACCATGATAACTAAACCATAGCAATTACTATTAGATTTTTGGATTATAATTAGAAATAAATAGAGAAAAAATTGTAAATTAAATTAACCCATCTACACACAAGACTCTAACCCCATCTCGAACCTTCCTACTATATATTCTGGAATATGTTAATTAGCACGAAATCCTACTACAGAAAATAATACTTAACTGTATTAAGTGATCTCTCTATGCATCAATTTGCTAGCAGATTATTCGGTTTACTAAATCAAAAAGCGTTTTTTCACTCATCAGCAATAAATTGGGTATTTCTCGTCCGAAATCCAATTGATGAGAAGTGGACTTTTTAATCGCATTCATGCTAAAAAATCCATGTCCGCATCATTATTGTAAAGTAACCAATATTGGGATCAATCCAGTTCCCGTTTTTAACGAAGTAAGCGCCTTTCCAATTACTGCTCCAAATGCTTTAAGTGAATCAGTTGCTTTCATTGCGTGGCCAGGGTTAGAGGATGTTGTCAACAGATCTCCTACTTCTATTGGGTCCTGCAGAGCGCTAACTTTACAATAAACCTTTCCCATTAGTGCTATTGACATTCTTTTACATGATGAACGCTTTCTATCAAGCACAATCCCGGGTTTGCAATTGCCCGCTCCTGAGACAATTCCTGCAACCTTTTTATCATAGGGCGTCATACATTGTCGCAATCTCCCTTGTTCTTCAATGACCATAACTGTTCCTGGGGAAATTTCCTCCGATTCTGAGACATCAAAATCTTCTGCACAATCTGCATTATTCAAAAAGATGTCTCCTCCTCTGCCGTCGATAACTATAGAATCCTCACCTGTACCGTCCCTTAGAGTTATTTGTCCGGATTTCTTCCCTTCTTCACTATTCCCTCCAATCCACAGTCCTGCTTCATCTTCAAAGCTATGAAAACCAAACGAATGATATCCATTATTATCACTTAGAACCATATCATTGGCTGATACTTTTCCTAGAGATCCATCCAAAACTATTGAATCCTTGCCTTCATTGTCACGAAGAGACACTTTTCCTAGAGATCC
>JANWKP010000231.1 GCA_025451315.1 Nitrososphaerales archaeon
ATTGTTTTTCCAAGTAAAAATCTAAGTGAATCCTCTAATTCTGAATTAAAAAACTTGTAGCCTGTTGAAATTAATCTTTTAGGAATAACATATGTGTTTGTAGAAAGTACTTCCTTTGACATTTCACCAAATATTAGTTTTGGTATATTTTGATTTATTGACACTGATAGTTTTGGATTAAATATTTTTTTTAGTGTATCTGAAAATTCTAAATTTGTAATAGGTTTTGGAGATACAACATTAACCGGACCTTTAATTGAAGTATTTGTTATTGAATAAAAAATACTTTTTATAACATCTTCTATTGAGACCCAGCTGATGTATTGATCTTTATTTCCAATTGTTATTCCTAAACCTAATTTGAAAGGACTTAATAATTTTTGTAAAATACCTCCTTTTGGAGTTAATACAACACCAAAACGTGTATTGACTACTCTTATCCCTATCTCTGTTACATCTTGAGTAGCTTTTTCCCATTTTTGACATACTTCAGAGAGAAATCCTTTGCCAGGAATACTATCCTCTGTTATATACTCATTAGGTCGATCTCCATAGTATCCAATTGCCGACGCACATATTAATAGCGAAGGAGGATCGGATAGCTTTGTTAAAGATTTCGCTAAAAGTTTAGTACTTCCAACACGACTATTAAATATTCTTTGTTTTTTTATGTCTGTCCATCTTCCAAATATGTTTTCTCCTGCAAGATGAATAATTATATCAAATCCCTCAAGTTCATGATGATCTAATTTATCATATTCAGGATACCAAAAAATATTTTTTTTATCCTCTTTATTTGTTGTAGGGCTTGAACCCATATTATTATTATTTACCTTTCTTACAAGACGAGTAATCTTGTGTCTTCCTACATTAGTTAATAATGGAATAAGAGAAGACCCTATCAACCCATGAGAACCAGTAATAAGAATATTTTTTCCCTCTTCCTGTGTCATTTTTTCGAGAATAGTATCATTAACTAAAATACGTTCACGATAAATAAATAATTGATTCAAGTAATTTTGAATTCTCTTTTGTATAATTTTAGATCCTATCTTACCAAATCTAGGCATGTAATCTATTTTATCTTCTATGATGCATTGATTTTGTTCTTGAGGTGTAAAAGAATGAGTATGAACCCATTTTTTGAACGGACCTTTTATCATTTTATCTTGAAATTGTCGATTGTGGATGTAACCAAAATGTTTAGCAACCCATTTGAAAGTTATAGGACCTAATTTAATCCGAAAAATCGAATTATCATCATTGTTAATTCCTCCTGTATGGTCTATTATTTCCAAACCGCTCCAAGGAGGAACAAGTCTTTCTAAAGCACCGTTTCGTGTATGATAAGCAAAAAGAGTATTTATGTTACAGGGTATTAACGATCTCCTTACAAATATATTTGAATAATTTTCATTTACTATTTTTTATTCACTAGAATAAAACATGAAAGATAATTTATTAAATCATTATCCTAATTCTATAAATTAGGCACTATACACTCATATCATCATAACCTTCTATTATTCCTTAAAATAAAGTGTTTCCTGATTTTGACATCTAGGTCATAAATTCTATTTTTATGATTTATCATGTACAATCCTAATATCACTCTACTTTTCTATTATAGCTATTAATATTATTTTGTAGTTTTAGATCGTGTTGTGTTATTGTTGATTCCGTTATTATTCTTAAATCTTAATTTTCGTTGATGAACGGAGGATACAAAACATACACGGACAGTGTTGATACCGGCTAAACATATTGTTAAAAAAATGGTTTTTATAGCAAGTATTTTCTAATTTTAGCCTTGTAATCTCTTCGTCTGATAGAAGTAAAGTCTCTAAGTAGAACTGTTAATTATAATTTTTTTTACATCAATATAACCTGTAAGTACATGAAAGATTGCAATAACCAACTTTTATTATAAATCCATATACATCCCATGTATTTTTATATTGTAACTTATCTAGAATTAATTCTTAAAGAAAGGACTTCACCATCATAGGAGGTGGGGTTTTAAAATATTTCATTATCTTATATAATTTTGTAGCATCCTCTTTAAAATATCATTTTTTGTATTGTACCACTAGCGATAGATTTATTACAATTTTGTAATTAGTATATCTAAAAAAAGAACATTTTTTCCCCTTATTTCAACTTTAAAATTAATAATTAAAATAATAATGAATTATAGGACCTAATTTTATATCGAAACTGATTTAGTTCGGTTCAGTTGAATCTTGTTAAAATAGATTTCAGTTTCTTTCCAGAATTTTCATTACAAGAATTTAGTCTATATAATATCCTTATTTTTTTACTATAAGTTCTAGAAAGTTTCATTACTATCCAACCTATATCATAGATCCAATCAAACAGTAATGAGTAAGTCTATGATGCGTTTGAATATTTTCTAAAAGACTTCAAAGTAAATTTATCAATTTTTGTAGAATCGGGATTTTCAAATACCATTTCACAACAAAATTTCATAGAGAATAAAGCCATTTGTTCTAATATTGGCTGTAATGCTTTTCCCTTTTCTGTAAGATAGTACTCTATCCTAACAGGAGTTTCATTAAAAACTTCTCGCTTTATCAATCTGTCTCTCTCTAATTCTTTAAGACGTATAGACAAAGTTTTTGGATTTATCTCCTCTATCGAATTAAGAAATTCATTAAATCTTTTTTGTTTTAGGAAAATCATGTTGCGTAATAATAAAAGGGTAAATTTCTTTCCTATTATACTAAGTGTATTAAAAACTGGACAACATTTGCAATTCATATCGTCAATAATAAATTGATGTTTTTCTTTATTGTTGTTGTCACCATCTAATAGCTTTTGTTCAGTCAACTTACCGATCTTTCACCTACTAACTAAACTTTCACTTACTAATTTATATACTTACCTAACTATAGTAGATAACACAAGGTAATAAAAATGGTAGAAAATCAATGTGAATCAAATTGTGAATGTGTGGAAACACAAAGAAGTTCAGGAAACAACAATGTTGCTAATGAATGTTGTGAAATGACAAATAAAACAAATAGTAGTCCATGTTGTAGTAATGATCCTATTTCTGAAGCAAAATCACTTTTGGAAAGATCATTCTTTACTGCACTTACAGAAGTACATGTGGAGAAATTGAAAAAGCAGATTGAAAGAGAATGGGGAACTACAATTGACAAGGCAGTAGATCTGACTATAAAAACAGTAGCAAAACAATGGCAATCATCTCTGTCAAAGTCTGCTGCAAACAAAGAGTTCTATAGTGAATTAGAAAAAATATTTAAAACCACTACTAAGGAATAAGGAAAAGGTAGTAATAACCATAACACTTTTTTTTACTTTGCATAGCAATAAACAATTCATCACAATAAATCTATAAGTTGATATTGCATTAATCACTATAAATATTATTTTACTCTACATAAAAGTATTGCAATTATATACTACCAATATAGTACTTTTGTATCAACTTGTTATCATTGACAATTTCGTTGTAAAACTGTGAATGTTCCCCTATTTTTATTGTTACAATTATTAATATTGTTATATGGACCAATAATCTAATTGACCTAATAGTTGCAGTTACACATTAATATTTTATTTGCTACTACAACAACAATTGTATTTTTATTTTTTCTACTTTTTCCTATCAATTCCCAGGCGCAACTTTTTCCTATGGAAAATGATATTCACGATGGAAATGATGACGATATAAAAGATATCAAAAATTATTATTTTATCAACGTAAAAGATGATAACAAACAAGAAGAAGATGAATCAGAACCAACTCTTCCAAAACCTACCTTATCAGATGAAATTGAACTTGCTGGAAAAGTTAATCATGTGGTTGATGGAGATACTTTAGACATTAACGATATACGAATACGTTTATCATTGGTAGACACTCCAGAAAGAGGTGATCCAGGCTTTAAAGAAGAAACGCAATTTGTTGTAAAATTGTGTCTTGGGGAAAATGCGGAAGTAGACATAGATGATGGTCAAAGACGAGGCAGTTTTGGAAGGGAAATTGGAGTTGTATATTGTGATGGGGAAAACCTTAATGAACAATTAATGGAAAATAATCTAGGTATTATAGATACACGATTTTTGTGAAAAGTCAGAATTTTCAAATGATAAATGGGGCTAAACCATATTGTTAATCTCTATTATTAATTAATTAATTATATCACTGGATGAATAACTAAATTCCAATTATGTTGTATTATTTGAAGAATTCTGAAATGTCGGTTTGTCTTGGTTTTGAATATCGTTGTTTGTATATTCTATAATTTTCTTTTTCACTTGTACTAATTTCCTGAGAAGAGATTTTATAATCTAAAATAGGAAATGGTCTGATATGATCTTTCAAATTCATCATTTCTGCAAATATCTTTGCAGTCATCGGAGCAAAACCAGCATAGTGATTGTTTGCAGTGATTAACGCCATATTTAGATCCTTTACCTTTCTGTCATCATCTTCCAATATCTTGGACCATATTTCCATTTCTTTTGTTCTATCTTTATTTATTTTACCAAAGTCTTTTTCATTGATGCTTCTATCTCCTATCAATCTCAAATATACAAAATCTGTAGTCACAACTGGAGGAGTAATTAAAATGTCTTGTTGACTCCATACAAGACAATACTTCTTTTCTTTTATATAGTTATAAAAGAGTTCATTAAACCAACTGTAATGTCTAACCTCTATAGCATATCTAAAAGATGGATCTAATTGATATTGTAAATTCTTTATCAAATCTAGTCCTTCTCCAATCTGTAAAGATGGAGGTAACTGAATCAAAAATACTAGTATTTTATCATATAGTGGTTCCATCACATCATAAAATCGTTCTATATCTTTTCCTACGTCCTTAAGACGTTTATCATGAGTTATAACTTTTGGAAATTTCACAGCAAACCTGAAATTATCTGGGGTTCTTTTATCCCAGTTGGTAACCATAAATTTAGAAGGAATTCTATAAAAAGTAGAATCTATTTCAACAAAATCAAAAATTTGGGAATAATATGAAAGCCAGTATCTATTATCTAGTTGTTGAGGATAAAAAGATACTTTCCATCCATCATAACTCCATCCAGAACAACCTAGATAATACTCCAATACATTATTTTATCATAAGAGAGAAAAAACCTTTTTTTAAAATAGTATTAGTCATTTGTTCTATGTTTCCTATCATCAAACCTTACTTTAGAATTAATTAATTTTTCCGCTAAAGTTACATATCTGATTATTTTGCATAAACCTTGGATTGTATTGCATGTCCTCGTCAATAATCCTCACTTGAATGAAGATGATAGATAAAATATAAAATATTCAAATATAATAAAACTTTATTACAATATCTTCATTCAATTATCAGAATATGAAGAAACAAAATGTGTTATTGTTATTAGGCAGTATCTTTTTAATTATAACATTTTTTACTATATCTGTAAATTTAGTAGTGGCACAAGAAGGAGAAGAAATAGATTACAACAATAGTAATAGTTTAATTTCAAATACCACTAATAATAATAATTCTAATAATTTTATTATTAATATTCGAGAAATATCATCAAGTTCAGAAAAGAATATGATCGCCCTTCTAAGTAGCAACAATGGAGTTCAAGTAAAAAAAGTAGATATTTCAAAGGCAGAAATTCAACCAGGTCAAGAAGACTCATATTCTCCAAGTAAAATGATAGATGTTCCAATTACAATGAATAACACTATAGAATCAGGTTCTGAAATATATGCATGTGTTATTCAATTAGGTAGTAGTAGTTTTAGTCAGTCTATAAAATGTAATATAGCATATGCAAGTCCTACAGCATCAGGAGAACCACAGACAATAATTGTACCATTATAAACCATCAATTTGAATTTAACGAAAAATAGAGATTAGGAGAATTATTGTTAATGCGCTTTGTGATTATGGTCATTTAGTTCTTCTACTGAACTGAAAGATTCTCCGCATTGACAATTGTATTTCTTTTCATTATTGTCTTGTTGTGACATTACCTGTAACTTTGAAACAAATTATTTATTGATTGAAGCACTAGGTTTCTATTCAAGTATAGAATGAAATATTTTAAAAATAAATATAAAATTTAATTCTTCAAAGTATTTTAGTTTATTTATTTATCAATTTATTTAGAGTTTAAAGCATTAATCTATAAATCGACAACAAAAATATTGATATGAAAATAAATGGAATGAAGAAAAATAACAGTAATAAATGGAAAACACGTTTATTGAAATACATTAAACTGATGTTTAAGCCAATTTGATGATGATGTTATCAACTATGATAGCAACAACAACACCATCGCCACCAACAACAACTGCCTTAAGAGAAGATATCAACAACATACTGAGAGAATGGCATTTTGGAACAGAAGAAATGTTTGATAATGAGGATTTAGAATGTATGGCGGATGACATTATGAAGATAATTAATAAAAAATATCAACTACCACTAAAACAAAAACAATCAAGAAATAAATTAATAACTACAAAATAAGAACAATTTCATTATAATCTAAAATATATAGTTAGAATATTGCCTTATCTATTTCTGCTTCAGTAATTCCAATAACCAAATTTTCATTTTCAATTTCATCTGAACAGATTAATAATAATGATATGTAGAGATGTCTCTCATATAATTCTGTTATTAATTGTTCAATATCTCTTTGTAATACATTGATATCTAATCTTAATATTATTGATTTATCGTTATCTTTTAGTATTTCATATCGAGAACTATAAAATTCAGAATTTTTATCTTGGAATTTATATTTGATATAGTCTAAATTTTCTTTATTCATTTCTCTGATTCAAATCCCTTTCTTAAAATATAAGTATATTATTAATTCGCTAAGTTACACTAAATTCATCTCATTAAATTGTTTTTGATAAATTAATTTCTTTTTTATATCTAACAGATTTCTAATAATATCGTCCAATTTCATTTTTGTTTATAATTATTATTTTTGGATATTTTGATGAACTTATTATCTGATTTGAATAATGTTTGGCTTTAAAGGTTATCACTAGTAGTATTTAGAGCATGATCATAATCCTTTGTCTAGTGCTAGTTGTTAAGAGTCAAGTGAATGGGACCAGCCTCCTAGATGCAATGCTTTCCCAGCCTTTGAATCTGTTAGGTTCCAACTGATCATGTGGTCCATGTGAACCTTCACTGTTACGTCGTCGCCTTTAGAAAGATAGGATGAGACATTGGCATCGTTTATTGCTTCCGGCATGATGTACTTTAAATGTATCATACGATTGATCCTGCGTGCTTCTTCACCTTCGACCAATTCTACATGACCTCTAATAAGTACTCCTTTGAGATTCAGACCAGCCCGCGATATGTCGATCATAACTGATGCACGTGGTCTAGCCCGGAGGTTTCGATATTTGTGTTTATGATGAGAGGTGGGAATACAGATGTCATTGTCGATCCGAAGGAACCACATGGGAATCAGATGGATACCCCATCTTCGTCGATAGTTCCGAGGTTTGCAATGAGCGTCTTCGAAAGAAGATTGTCGATCTCGACAGAGTCAAGTACAAGCGGTTTTTCTCCTGAGTGAGAGGATGAGGAATGGCTTGTCATATTCCTAATTCAATAATTACAGATTCAAATATATTAAATATCGTTATTGAGGATGATAAAATTTTGTTACTTCAATTGTTACGAATTGATCAAACTTCCTTTTCACTTCATCTCTCTGTCCTAATGGAATTTCATAATATACAATTAACTGAATATTATTTGGAACAATATGAGATTGGGATCCATGGACCTTGCCATTATATTCTGACACGATGTCTGATAATATCTCGTATTTCTTTTGTATAGTATCAATCGGACCAGTTAACAACTCGAAGGAATTAGACATCTTTGGTTTAGATGCTGCAAGAAAAGAGGAGGAGGCATATGGTGTTCGTTTTCTAGCAGAGGGATTATAATAACGAGGTTTAGATGAATCTGATGGTGGGGTTATTTCGCTATCTGTTATTGTTGTAGTAATACTATTTGTGTTTCTAGTCCTATTTGGACGAATATGTTTTTTCTTAGTAAATACTTCCCATTATTCATTTACTGAATCATTCCAATAAATTTTGAATACCACAGTTATAGACACAAGGCCTTGGATTAATATTTTGATTATTAAAAGCCATTTTAATTAACTTGTAGCCCTAAACATTTATGGTGAAATTAACAATATGTACCTCTATATAACCATTATATTACATTTATCAAAATGAGAATCTCAATAATAGATAAATACATTAAAAGAGTATCTTACAATAACCAATAAAATATCACAAATTAAAGCCATAGTCTGCTATTATCACCTGCAGCGTAAGATTAGTAGTGGGTTATGGCTTTAACTTTTAAATAAAAAATTGATTAAATTTTCTCCAACTATTATATAGGATAATAATAAGAAAATACCTAATACGTTCACAAGTTACACTGTCATAGCCTTCTAAACCTCTCCCGAGAAAGGGCTATGGCTTTGTAAATATTCTAATATTAGTACTATTTATTATGATTAATGCAAATGAAACTAGTAAATTTATTTAGCGTTCAAATGGAGATTTGCAAATTGTTTTGACACGATAGTTTTGGCACGTATATGTAATGTTTGATGATCTGTCCTATGAGATGTTTTGACTTATTCTTCATTACTAATTTATCTTTAGGTCTATCACAATTCATATTTTTATTCAATGCTACAAGATAAAGATGATAAAAATGATTATAACAAAGACAAATAATATGACGATTGACCTTCATTTATAACCACTATTCATATAAATGATTCAGACAATTTATAAACTAAGGATTATTATAACTATAGTGTATATTTATTATTTATGAAGAGTGAATTTGTAGTATCAAAAATTGAGGCTTCTCAAGATGAAAAAACCCCTTTTGTTTATATTGTATTCAGCGATACTAAAACTCCTAGAAGAGGAAATCAACAGCAATCGCCATTTGGAGGTACAGGTATGGCTTTTACATCTCAGGAAGATCTAATGAAAAACTTAAAGATGTTTGGTGGTGGTACAGGGTTTGGTGATTCGCCTACATTCAAATTAAGTATACGAGAGTATGACGAATCTGGCTTAAGAGTAGGAGATAAAGTTACGATAGAGATTAAAAAGTCAGATATTAGTGGATTATAATATAATTAGGTATTACAATTATTTACTGTATCCGAAATTTAACTTAGTAAATCATACAATAAGAAATATGAAAAAGAATGTATTTTTATTGATATTAATTGGCTTAATTGTATTAAATTTTCTATTATCATTATATGTATTATCTCTAATTTTTAGATAAAGATGAGAGATTTTTACAGATCTTACAAATGAGATTTTCATGAATATTAAGAATGATTATGAATTAAATTGAGTAAATCTAACAAAATCGAACACTGAATATAATAAATATATTTATTAAAATCCAATTAAGTAATTTGGTTCAAGGGATTCGAATTCTCAAGTAACAAATTTAGTGACATAATATAAGTTTTTATCATGAAAGTAAATCAATCATCGCTAGTTTACTTTCATATTATGTTTGTGATCAAAACGAGCTACTGGCATAGCGTTAATATCACTTCTAAGCGTTTATGTATTCAATATTATATTAATATTAAATATTTCCAAATCTTTTATTTACTGTAAACTTAATTATATGAGTCAGATATATGTTCCCTGAATAAGAGATAAAAGTTATTGGAATAGAAAGCATCATTATCATCATTTGCTGGATTTTGAAATGACTTACATTATTGTTGATATATTGACTGTTATTTATTTATTATATAATGATGGCAATAGAAAATATATGTAATCTACGAAAAATACACAGGTTATATTATCGAGTTCTAAATACAAGTTAAAGTGCTATAAATCTTCAACATCATTTTTTATTAGCAATTGTAATGAATTCAAATAAATATAATAATCCTCATTTGCATAAATACATTAATCACAATAAAAAATGACATATAATAAGATACTAGTCCCTTATGATAGTTCAAAACTATCGGATAGTGCATTAGAACATGCTATAAAAATTGCAAAAATGTCTATTAGTTACTCTGCTGAGAATATTGTCAACGTTATATTATTTTATGTAACCCCTGTTATCCATATTCCATTTACTATTGCAACTGTCTTATTAAAATCAAATAAAACAGGTGAAACTATTGCATTGGACCAATATATAAAAGAATTACATCAAGAAATAAAAGAAAATTCTATAAAAATGCTTGATGAAAAAATCAAAAAATATGAAGGTGTTGAAAATGTATCTTTACAATCAAAAGTTATAATTGGAGAGCCTGCAGATGAAATTATAAAATATGCTAATAATGAAAAAATAGACTTGATTATAATGGGAACTACAGGACTAGGCGGAGTTAAAAAGTTTGTATTTGGAAGTGTTGCTAGAAATGTATCTGAAAAAGCACCTTGTCCAGTAATGTTGATTCGATAATAATTAAATACAAATAAAAATAAAAATAATTACTTTTGGATCTTAGTTAAGAAATATCAGTCTCCAATGTTTACCAATAATGTGAAAGTAGATTATAATAAATATAATAACAATCGAAAATACGAATATTGGGAGAGAGTGTATATTTGCAAGTATAGACATGGATTAAATTTACACGATTTCAGCGTTCAATAACTCTAATAGAAAATTAATGATTTCGTTTTTAATAATTAATACATAATTTGCGCACTCATAACCCTCTAAAAAAGATCGAGAATATCATAGGAAGACTAGGGCTAGAAGC
>JANWKP010000232.1 GCA_025451315.1 Nitrososphaerales archaeon
GCTACATCTAATAGGGAATCACTTGCTTGTAAGTTAACAAGTCTAGTCAAACGAGCTGATACTGGTGGAACAAATTGACCCCTGCTTCTCCAATCTCCTAAACTCCAGATTTCTTTGACCGCATCTTTGCTAGCATTCAACTATGGATTACATCGTATACCGAGATAAATATCAATGCCATGAGAGACTGGATTTAACGAACAAAATCTTTATTGGTAATCAATACTGAGTCATCCTCCTATTGTTATTTATCAATTGATTTCTTGTTTCGTTCAAATTTTCAATTTTCTCCTCTAGGTTTTCCTTGACATTTCTTAATCTAGGTATGTCCTTCACAAGAGCCAATGCAATCACTAAATCATTTCTTGTCAGCGGATTCTATACAATATATTTGATTAATTTAGATATTGTAGGTATATTATCCATATAAGCTTCTACAAGTGAGACCAAATAATCCATATTTTTTAGTCTAAGATAATCCTCACGATATTTGCGAGTTTCTAATGAGGGTCTATCAAGAGTTATAGTTACTTCTATGAGTGATTTTCCTTCTGAGAATAGCTTCAAAGCTTGAGTAGGTATTGATAGCCGTTTGTTAACTGAAGGGTCTTGACCTAGCATTTTCTTTTTTACCATTGAGATAAAGCTAAAAGACACATGAGCGGCCTTTGCTATCTCCTGAAAATTCTTGCCCTCTTCTAATAATTTCCTTACCAACTTTTCTTTCTCATCAATAGAGTCGATGCACATAATGCGAATAGTATGAGGTTGGGTTTAAGAAGATAATAGTCCTACTAAAATTACTTGTTGATACTATTACTACTTGTGTTGATACTTATGTTGTTTTTCTTTTTCGCAGACGTAGAAAAATACACTACCAATATATAGCAATTTTATTATTCCAAATTTTATCCAAAACAAATTTGACTCACTATTGGATTTGTATAGGAAATCAATAGATGTAACCATAAAAATCCTTAGAGGCAAAAATTTGATGATTTACAAAAGGATGACGATGTAGCAGCGTAATTCAGACTCATAAATCCATTACTAAACTCGCCAGGCCCGTTGGCTTTAACTGAACTATTCATCCTAAGTTTGATTAATGTTATTGTTAGTCTAAAATTCTTGGAATTAATTAGTTATTCTCAAATACTTTTCATAGTTTATGGAATTCATGTCTCTTATCAATTACATCCAAAAATACGAAAAATCTATTTTATCTAAATATCGAAAATACAAAACAAAAGGAGTCGAATGAACAATGATAGTCATGAGAGCTATTGTAATTACAGTCATCATGGCTATTCTGACGACGGGATTAGTTTATAGCTCACCCTATGTATTTGCAGCAAAACCGGACCCAGGTTTTATGAATAGTTATAAATGTAAAATATTTTCCCCTGGCGCTAAACCTGCTAATACGACGTGTTGTTGGAAAGAAAGCGATGGGTTAGTATTTTGCCAAACTTGTACCTGGACACCTGACGTGGGATATACAACTTGCGATGATAAAGAACTGCAGCTTGATTCGCCACCAAACCCTCCAACTTCATCATCTGGTCCTGCAGAACCCCTACAAAATGACGGAATCCTAGAACAACCCAATAACCCAAATAGAGGCAGTATTATGGATAACCTAAATGGTAATGAGGGGGTTTTAGATTCACAGTAAATCAAATCGAACCATTTTTTAATAACTAAATACCCGACGAGTCAATTATCAATAGAACCCGACTTAAAGGACTGATATCGTCCTGAAGCCCACCGAGCCCGCTTTATATTTACTATTTTAGATATCAAGATAGAAGGAAATGTAAATTTCTAAATAATATCTAAAAATGTTTGTACCACTTTAGTGAACTTTTCCGGATACTGATACATCCATCCGTGCCCTGCATCCTTAATTTGTATAAGAGATACCAAAGGGATTTTTTCAATTAGTGATAGTGCAGCTTTAGGTGTGGTAATTATGTCCTCTGTACCTATTAAAACTAAAGTTGGTTGAACAATCACTGAAGGAGAATTGTATATTCCATTCCATCCAACGATTGCTTGTGCTTGTTTTTGTGTGGTTTCAATAGATACCGTGCTCTTGAGAAGAGGAAAATGATTAATGTAGTCAGGATTGTCGAGAAGCCAAGACGAAGGGAAAAAAAATGAAAGTATTTGTCTAGCTTGTTCTTCAGGAGTTCCAGAAACTCCACCTAATGTTTGCATTAGTTCAGCACTTGAAGGGATAGCTTTGTCTCCACCAGGTCCTGAGCCATACAGAATAAGGCTACTAACTTTATTGGGATATAAAAGTGCCAGTTCTTCCGCAATATATGCACCCATTGACCATCCAATAAAATGCGCTTTCTCTATGTTAAGTGAATTTAGCAAATCTGCAGCGTCCTTGGCAAGCTGGTTAATGGAGTAATCTTTAGTTCCAGTTGAAGAGTTACCTGTACCTCTATTATTATAGATTATTACGCTACGATTAGACTGAGCAAGCTCGTTTAGTATTCTAGGTGGCCACATATCCATAGTTATCCGCAGTCCAGCAACAAATAGGAGTGGGGTGTTATCCTTATCGTCACCACCAATATTTTTATTCTCAAGAATTTTGTACTCTATTTCTACATCGTCTACTGTAGCCTTTTGTATAGGAAGACTTTCAACTATTTCCTTTGCTTGAGATTCATTAGACAAGCCTTATCCCTCCAAATATTGTATATATTATTCTAGTATTGATAATTATTAAATAATACGACACAAATTTTACTGAAAATAATGTATTATCGACAGTTTGATGAATTATTTGATTCAATGCGTGAGTATACAGGTATAAGTATAAGAACATTTCTGGATTGTTATTTAATTTTTCTCTGCAATGGATTCAAGGTTGTTCTTTTGTTATGATAGTTAATTACTTCATTTCATTCGAAACGATTTATGAAAAGTATTGTTCATTGTTTCTTATTATTAGTAATCAGCTATGAATTAAGTTATTTAGACTCGTAATATATCTATTACGAAACCCACCGTGCCCGTTGGAAATACATGAATTGAATCCTCAAAGCAAAATTATCCAAATAAGCTATCCAATATGTTAGTTATAGGGTCATCTTTTTGGTTATTGGAAACTGAGCTCGAATAAGAACTAGAGCTACTTGATGAAGAACCGCTTCCACATCCTGAAGCGCCTTTAAGAGTATTCAATTGAGGGATAACTAAAGCAACGGCGCCTTCGCCCAAACATGCTAATACCCTTTGACCTTCTGAAGTTAAAGTATATCCACCATTTGTTGTCAGAGTGTTACAAGGTTCTGTTATTAATCTATCTACAATTGGATTTTTGCATATTTTATACCAATTTATACTGGAACTTTCCGTCGATTGCGCCCCAACGAAATTATAAGAGTTACTTAATAATAATACAGGAATCAGAAGAAGGGACATTATGATAGTCACTTTTTGTACCTTTGATATAGTCAATAAATTCAATCAATAAAGATAGGATTAACAACTATATATTGTTTCAAAAGAGAAATAATTGTCAATAATATCCAGTACCTACATGACAAACACTATTTTTTTCAAATCAGAAATAACTTTAATAATTACGACCGCCTTCAGAGGTTTGATGATTATTAATAATAGTAACTTAATGATATTCACTAAGCCGTCATCCAAGTTTTCGATTGGACTTATCCCCCTAGTATTACTAGTTGCAACAGCGGGACATCAATCATTTGTATATGGAAGTAATGCTAATAATGATGAAGTAAACTGTTTTGAAAGAGGCATAATTGATGGAGAAGACCATCCATTTAGTCAAAGAACGTATGGAAGCTGTGGAGACGATTATTATCAAGGATTCATTAAAGGATGTATATCGGTAGAAGACAACGATAGAGACACCTGTGAAAGCGCAACAGACGCTTAACCCTTTTTTAACATGAAATATCTTTTGAGTAATTAGGTTCGCAAAACATATCAAATTTCTATTTGATTAAAGAGCAAGTCAAAAAATAATCGATTATAATTTAGTAAAACGTGGAAACAAATTTTAAGAATGATATAAGGCCTTTTAATTTGTGTCATTTCTGTCCAAATCCGAACCCGACAATAATAATACTAGAATGTTGACAAATGGTCTCGATGAGCTTCTACAAGTGAGACCAAGTAATCCATATTTTTTAGTCTAAGAAAGTCGTTATAATATCCTCGAGTTTCTGATATAGGTCTGTCAAGGGTTATAGTTACCTCAATAAGTGATTTGCCTTCTGAAAATAACTTTAAGGCTTGGGATGGTATTGATAGTCTTTTAGTACCTATCACGACTTCACCTAGCATTCTCTTTTTTACAACCGAGATAAAAGTAAAACTCACATGCGCCTCTTTTGCTATCTCCTGAAAGTTCTTATTCTCTTCCAACAATTTCATTACCAGTTTTTCTTTGGTACTAAGAGAGGGTATAGCCATAATGCGAATAGTATTAGGTTGGTTTAAAAAGATATTAAGACTGCTACTAAAGCTACCAATTGATACTAACGCTACTTATGTTGTTTTTTATGTTGTTCTTACTTATTAACAACATGTGAAATATTCTATCAAATTTGATAGATTGTAATTATTTTTATTTCGTATTGATAAATACAATATGAATTCCCTTAGGGTTCATTTAGCATCTCAAAAACATGGAAGGAAATCATACGTAAGTACCCATATTAAAAATTTTTTCTAAAAGCAACCGCTACTGTTGAGATACCAATAAAGATGGCCGACCAATATAACCAATGGGTTAGTCCATTCTCCTAGAACAAATTGCTTCGATAATTCCCCTAGACTTAGCTACTATGGTTTGTTATTGCTTCGAATATCCAAAAATGATTCTAAGAAAATGAATCTAACTGTTTATTGAATAAATAATTAATATAATATTGTATGAATGGTAGAAAGTTTAATTATGCAGTTTTAATTGTTTTTTTTATTTTGGTGACGAGTGCTCTAATTCTATTAACCTATATGAAAGAAACATGGGCCGATACTTTGAAGGCTAATTTAGCTGTTGGGAATAACCCTTTGGCGTTGGAGTTTAATCCAAGCAATGAAGACATGTATATGTCATATGGAAGAGCTGACAGTCATGTGGTTGTAATTGACAGTTCTACAAATATCCCAATTGCTTCTATTAAGGTGGGGGAGAACCCAGTTGCTATGAAATATAATCCAAGCAATGAAGACACGTACATCGTTAATGCGGGCTCCAATTCGATTTCTGTAATCGATAGTTCAAATAATACGGTAATTTCTACTATTCAGGTTGGTAACAGCCCTAGGTCCATTGAATATAATCCAAGCAATGAAGATATCTATGTGGCCAATTTTCAATCCAATCACATTACTGTAATAGACAGTGCCACAAATACTGTGATTGATACTATCGATGTGGGTGGGCCGCCAGCACTTGTAAAATATAATCCAAGCACTGAAGATATCTATGTTGCTAACTCTGATTTAACTGACCAACCTACCAATAGTTCCGTGGTGGTGATAGACAGCTCAAATAATACTATTATAGATAAAATAGGAAATATTAGCCGCCCCACAGACATGGAAGTTAATCCCACCAATGATAAAATCTATGTTGCTAATAGAGGAACAAATACAATTAGTGTGATAGATAGCTCAACTAATACTATTATAGACACTATTAATCTAAAAAATCCTCCCTCTGCACTACAATATAATCCTGAAAATAATGACCTCTATGTAGCTATAGAGAATAGAAACTTCATTGGTTCAAATGGTTACGTAGCAGTAATAGATGGCACTTCAAATAAAGTTAAGGATGTGTCGGTAGTAGGAATTGTTCCTTCTGAATTAGAATATAATCCTAATAATAATAACATCTATGTGGCTAACTTTAACTCTAATGACGTATACGTAATAGACAGCAAATCAAATAATGGAATAGCTCTATTTCCGGTGGATATAAGACCAATAGCCTTGCAATACAATCCTGCCAACAATGATATTTATGTCGCCAATTTTGGTGAACCTGGTCCCGCAAAATATGACCTATCTATAATATCTACAACCAATGCGACAGAGATACCCTATGGTCAAAATAATATGGTACAAAAACTGATTGAGTTCATCAGACAGGCCTCCACGAATTCTATCGATGACTCTAATACAGTCAAGTCATTAAATGATATTACAAAGCTCATAACAACTACGAATCCTCATAGCATCCAAGATAGTTGCAAGAAATCGGATACGATTAATCAATCAAACCCCACCACGAGTTCTAAAAAAGTTATTACACCTTCCAGTGCAATCGATAAGGAGAAGTTCGATTGCTAGACCAAGGTTTTAGATAAGATATAATTTCAAGTTTCAAATAAGAGAACCAACAATTAATTGTTTAAAAGTGATTCCCATTAATGGAAGATTAGTTAGACATATCGATATATGATTTAAGATAATTCTATACTTTTATCCATCCAAGCCCTAACCCACGACCCCAACCTAGTCTTGAACCTGTGCCCGAACAATCTCCAGAGCCAAATGTGGAACATGAATTCTAGCAGTAAACCAAGGCCAAGCTAAAAACATCTTTGAAGAAGAATGGAACAACCTAGCAGTATCAACCATTAGGTTTCAGAATAACATAATTGGATATAAGCATAAAGATTCTATTAATATATCAAATGACAAAGTCACTATTACCTTCAGAAGAGATTATGGAGACCTGTTTAATCCTAACAAACCCACGTCTAAATAATCACGGGCTAGTCGAAGGCGACAAACTTCAAAAAGCTTTTCAAAATTATAAGCCTAATAATATAGAGAAATATCTTTCGTTTATCACTAAAATGGAAGCCATTAAGATAACACAAGAGCCAAATTCATCAGAATTAAATCTATCAAACATTCAAAATCTAAAGATTAAGCATAAGAAAATGAATTTTTTCATGACATTTTTAGCAATTCAGATAAATACCAAAAAGGCGATACCGAATCACATTCAAATCAATAATGGAGATTTCCTTCCTAAAAAAAGTTAAAAATTATCCGATGAATAATATTGTAAAGGAATTTGTTAAAAACAATATCACCAGAAAAGCTAATTTATAAATCTAAAAATATCTTGGAATCAAAATTGATTCTCATTTCTAATTCAGTAATAAATGAGATAGATATAGAGTTGAGCTAACCAAACAGTCCACTTATTAAATCGCCAATAGGGTCGTTATCCCTGTCTCTAGATTACTAGAGTGTGAACCAAATTCGCTACCGCTAGTCCTATCTTCACATCCAACCTTGTTTTTTAGAGCTAATAATTGCGGGGCTCCTGCTAGAACGATTGCTGCGCTTCCACCAAGACAGGCTAACACTCTCTCCCTTTCTGGAGTTAGTGTATACCCACCATTTGTTGTTAATTCACTACAAGGTTGAGATATCAATATATCCACCGCAGGATTTTAGCATAATTTGTACCAGTTGACTCTTGGCTCGTTTGCGGATTGAGCTAATACCGCAGTAGATACGTTGCTCGGTATTATTATCCCAAATACGAACAGAAAAAATATCATTAGATTTTTCTTTTTGCCATGTAATAATTTGGAAATTTCCAACGGAAGATGATATTAATGTCAATATATATATTCTTCTAGGTTTTGGGCTTTATTATCAATTATATCCATATTACTTAAAAATATAAATAGCTACTGTTGTTAGATACTTTGATGAAAATAATCCATCCCAGAAATTATCAAACAATCAACCAATCTATAAATAAGATGTTATTAGTTGTGTTACTACCACTTCTCCTTGTGAGCACCGCTGGGACCGTGTCTACAGTTAATGGGAGCAGTGAAGACAGTGTAAGTTGTTATGATAGAGGAGTTGTTGACGGGGAAGACCATCCATTTAATCAAAATACTTTTGACAGATGTGGAGATGATTATTATGAAGGATTCCTTAAAGGTTGTATATCCGTAGAAGGCAATGACAGTGACAGTTGTGAAAGTGCGACGGATGCCTAATCTTTATTTGATTTTGAATCGTTAAATTTTCTATATCCCAATTTCGGCCCCCCTTGATGATAGAATCGAGTGGAATGGAATATGTAAAAATTTAAGAAAATAGTTTGTTACTTTATTTTCAACACAATCCTGCCACAATTAACATGATTCCTACAAGGATAATTAAGCTACCACTTATCCTGTTTTTAATAAGTCTAGTGTCGAGGGGGCGCGCTCACATATTGTTACATTACCTAGGTCAGGCTGGTTTAGTGCCCCACCTAACCCAGAACAATTTTCAATGTTACTTTCTTGAACTGCTATGAACTGGTTTGTGTAGGTGTTAACATTGCATAGATTTCAAGTACAAACCAAATATCATCTCAACAATACTAAAATGCTCCAAATCTCTACCGCTATTTTATTTAAGTTGTAATTTTATTCAGATTCTTTTCTCTCAATTAGGTTCACTCTTAATATGTCTTCGAATTCTTGTCCAAACTTGTTTAGTTTTATAATCCATTGGACGAATATCTGACTCCTTTAACTTTCCACATCTTTTAAATTCTCAGGCAAATGCCGTTTGTATTCTATTTAGTACTTCACTTCTGTTCCAACAATCACAGATTCGGTAGTATTTATCCCAAAATCATCAAGAATTACTTCAGTTGGAATCTTGATTATTCCAAAGTGAATGTCGATAGGGATTGGATTAAATTCGTAACCATCAATTGGGTCTGGTTGGAATAAGAATTGGGACATAGAAAGTAGTATTTACCAAACTTAAATTTAACAGTTACAAGATACAAGTCTCTGATACCATATAAAGAGACCCAGAAGATGAATAGAGGTTATTTCTTAAAACGGCAAAAATAATCCAGGATGTTAAAATATTAAAATCCTGAGGTATGATTATCAGTCATTGTTATATTGACGGTTCAAAGTAGCATTGTATGAATAAAACTGACCTAGTTGAAATTATTGCTTTGTTGCCTAATTATGAAAATCGTCATCCAATAATTTTTTTTATTATAAACAATACGGAATCCGTTAATTGTTAACAATCATCCTTGACTAAAAGAGTCAGTGAATGAAAGGAAAATTGAA
>JANWKP010000233.1 GCA_025451315.1 Nitrososphaerales archaeon
ACAAGGATCATTTGTAATCTGGAGGAATCATGCAACAAAGCAGGTTTATCGTTAATTTAACAGGGCCGTTTATTATCTCGGATATAATTGCACCAGTAAATTTTGTCTGATCAAGTATAGTATTCTCTGAAGTCAAGCGGAAGACCGTCAATTGCTAGAACATTACTAATATTATTTGAGATAATATCGCTTGTTTCAAGGACAGACCTGGCTGAGGCATATCAGGCGATCTTGATATGCTCCTTTACTTTTGCTACTATTTCTCTATTCATTTTCATGACGACTATGTACTGGCTACCGTACCTTATTCTTTTGATACCACTAAGCCTGTATCATTAGTTGATGACCTTCTCATCGCCTGTTCAGCTATTCCATCAGATCCTTGTTCATACATTTCACAGGCTTTTTTAATCTTCAACTAGGTCTGAATAAACATCATGATGCTGCCATTTTCACTCTTAGAATGCATTAACCTTTGAACCTCTTGATTACCAATTGTTTGTTGCAACTTTAGAATAGATTTCCTGAAGAGTCATCATCTCACCGTTAAAGGCTCTAGTATAAGAAGAACATTCAGTAGATATTGTTAAAATTTTGTCATTATGTAAATCTCTAATCATGTTCTTGAGGCCTAACGCAAATAACAATCGATTTGGAAGCCCATTTGGAACTACTATTAAAAGTATAGTTAGTTATTTTGATTAAATCCAAAATGGTATAGCTTGTTCATATCCCAAGTGTATATAATGTAACTCCTTTCCAAAATGAGAGTAAAAAGATGTAAGAAATGAGCGCATTTCTGCAACCGATTGTGAAGAGGCAAGGCATTCGAACTATTAAACGAAGGCCATATCCAGTTAGAATATTTGCACAAATGCAATTAGACGAAGTCAGAGTTATCAGAGGTATTCATTTATTATAACAACGGGCCCAAGGAATCACATAAAAATATCCACGAAATAGTACCAAAAGAATATCAAAAGTGTAAGTTGGTTAAGAAACGCCTTCTGAAACAAACTGTGGAGATGCATAATAATGGAAGCGATTTTAAAGTAAAGCTACAATCAGCAACCATCATTAGTGATTGTTTTAAGCTCATACGAATATAACAACAAATGCATTGATAGAGAAGGTAAAGCAGGAGTGTGGTGAGATCTTCTGTGCTCTGGAAGCCCCCCAGAAAGCCTATTTTTTACTCTCTGGTCAATTCCCATGGACGGCCTATAGTTTCTCAGATTCTAAGTATCCGGGTCCGATAAAGTCTTTAATTTCCTTGATGTCACCCGCTGGCACATTATCTGGTGTTGTTTTACCTGCTTTTGCAGCTGATTCATGTTCCTTCATCCAGCTCCAAAACTCTTTGCTCGGATATAAAATGTTCTCTTTATATTGAACAGCTTCAATGACAGCTCCCAGACGTCTGACACTGTCACGGTTAACACCGATACCGACTGTGTAACCGAGGTTCTTATAAAGCGAAGATAGGAACCCTTTCTTGTTCAAAGTCGAGAGTGTTCGTAGCATGTAATAAATCCACTGACCATTGAGAATCTGGTAAGCTGCGGCATAATCTTTATCGGGACTGGAACTGGTATAAGGCATTAGCAAATTTTCAATCGCCTTCGCCTCGGTACCAGGGGGAGCTTTAAAAGTCAGCATCTCTGGAATCTTGAAAACGTCTTTACCTGACGGTGTTTTAGAATTGTTCCAGATTTCAGCTGCTCTGCGGAATGTTTCTGAGGGAATACCCATTCTCTTGACGGCAAGTTCAAGTTGGTGGAAATTTCCTTTTTCGTCTATCGTCCATCCCCATTGAACGGATCCATACGTCGTACCCGCCTGTTTTCCCTCAAAGGCCAGAGCTGCTGTTTCGAAAATCTTGCTGGAATTATCTGATAACTTGCCGGTAATTTTTGATTTGAATATATCGGGCTCATCTATCAGCTTGGCAGGTATCATATGAAATCCGGTTTTATCGGTGAAGCGTTCTCCGTAAACCCCCCTGTACTCCGGTGGCTTCATTAAAGGATTTGTTATTACTGGTGTTGTTGCTAGCGTATCATCTTTAAGTGAACCTCCACTCTGGTACATTGGACTTTTCCTCTCCGCTTTATCTTCTGGATCTTTACTTTCTCTAACACCCGGCTCACTGAGATTTATCTCCGGCGTGTCGATGTGAAAACCTGCGTCGGGGTCATCTTCCTTAGATCCATCTGGCCTTCGATTAGGCTTCCACCTATCAATTGAACGTTTTTCGACATTGTCTCTGTAGACAAGGTGTCCATTTTCAATCGATCTAACTATTTGAATCATACCAATCTTACTCGCGTCAACGGGCGGTTGGGGAGTAAATTTGAGTTCTATTTCCAGTTTTTGCGGTTGAGGGGGGTTTTTTGAGTTGTCCTTAATGGTGACATACTTCGTATCTTCCCACTCACCACCTAAAGTCCTAAGCTTTTTTCGCCTGATGATTGGAGAAGATTCTTTCATATTGGATTGCTGCACTACGTGTGTCAATTCATGAGCCAATAACCGTTGCCCCTCAAAAGTATTCGGCTTATAATAATCATTATCAAATACAATATCATTTCCTATAGTGTAAGCTTGAGCACTGATAGACTTGGCGGAATTCTTAGCCTTTATATCAGTATGAATTCTCACGTTGCTAAAATCATATCCAAAGCGTGACTCCATGAACTCCTTTACATCTAAATCGAGTGATGAACCATTAGTATTACAGGAAGAGATGCCATAAATCTTATTGCTGAAACTATCATTTGTTTCATGTGAAATTTTAGTAGGTAGCGCTTTTCTTTGAATGTTTGACAGTTCCTCATCTTGTTCTTCTTTTAAATAACATACAGCACTCTTGCAATCTATTCCTTTGTCTTTAGTATGGCCAATGGTCTTCAAAAATGTATTTGAGAAGCCAGAGATTCTCATCATCTGATCTGCTACTCTATCGGCTTCTTGTTCATATGCATCTCCCGGCTGACTAATCTTTAATTCGGAGCGCATAACATGAGGAACATCATTGGTATAAATATTAGTGCTACATCGAGGACAACTTCCATCACAAGAACATAGTGATTTTGTCTTTCTTTTTATTGATTGTAAAATTTGACTAGAATGATTATTTGTAGAATTTATAAATTGACTATTAATGGAAGTATAAGAGTCAGTATTAAGATCCATTTGCTTACTTTTATTATGGTGTGTTTTAGCATTCAAAGTAGCAAAAGTCAATAGATATTATCACTTGTTACTTCACAAGAACATTCTTAAAGATGCCGGTCATAAAAATATAATATTCTTAATATTTTTCACATATCGTAGATTTTAGATATTCAAAGTAATTCTAAATAAAAATATATTAAAAAATATACAAATTGCAAATAATGTTTATTATGTGCAATATAACATGCACATAAATATTTGAATTCGGGAGTTATCGTGTGAGTAATGATTATGATTATCATCTTGTTGAAACCAAAAATATCCAGTTAATAGATTCCCATCCTGCCTTTAGAAATTTTATCAATTCGCTAAAATCTCCTCAATCCAAGATGCAGTATAGCGATATCTTGTTACGATATTTTATCCTCCCAGTTAACAAGAACCTATCTATAGATGAAATTCTGTATAAAGATCCGAAGATAATAGAATATGAAATTATAGAGCTTTTAACTCAAATGAAAGAGGAAAGAAACTTATCTTATTCTACCCTTAACGTCTTCTTTTATTCTATCGCACACTTTTATGAGATAAATGTGTAGTTCTTAACAAAAGAAAAATAAAGAAATTCTTGGGAGAAAACACGACAAAATTTGAGTACAAATCATATACTACTGAAATGATTTCAATCCTCCTTAGCGCGGCCGATGAGCGGGGCAAAGTAATGATTTTGCTTATGGCTTCCACAGGGATGAGAGTAAGCGCCTTACAAGACATCAAACTCAAACATTTAAAAAATTGTATAATAGACGATCAGGGAACATATATTTACCAAATCACAGTATACGTGAATTCTAAAAAAAATAAATATTTCGCATTCTGCACCCCAGAATGCGCAAAAGCAATTGATAATTACATCTTACTAAGAAAGCGATATGGTGAAAATATAAAACAAGATTCAGATGGAAACTGGGTACCTGCAGCATCATTTCTTTTTGTATCACAATTTAATAAAGATGGAAACCATTTGATCACCAATCCTAAAAGAATTCTAAGAAGAACCTTCAGCAGATATATAGTGGTTCTATTAGAGCAAACAGGGCTAAGGAAAAGATATAGAATAACGGAAATAGACCCCTCACTAAAAAATGGAGTGGAGGGAATTAATTCCTATGAAAAACAAGTTATTTTGCTTAAAACTTTATGTGGCTATTTGCCGTTTTTATTTTCTTAATGGGTAACGTATATCTTCAATTATCAGGAATTATCGCTATATCATAGAAAAATTAATGAAGGTATTAGGAAGAAATGCTTTGATGGCTGATCTCTATTATAGATTAAATCTAAATTGTAAATGAATTATTTTTTACATAATTTGAACTAAGTTTAGTGATATGTTTATTAGATAAAAGTTAGATTTGATTATTAGGTTATTGATTTTATTAATATTTATACTTTTAATTCTTTTTAATCTAATACAATCTGATAACCTTTTTTTTGTTCTAGAAGCACAAGAAGAAGAAGATTATTGTTATTGTAAAATTAATAACGAAGACCTTTCTTTTCAATCTTTCTCTATTTCCATATGTTGTTCCTGGAATGATAAAATAAAAGATGGAATCCTTTTATTTGCGGTAGAAAGTAAAAATGCTTTTGAAAAACGATCCGTATACAATGCGATATTTGACTGGGATAAGAACATTCCTCAATTAGATTTTAAAATAGATAATTCCTCTAATAATAATCTAAAACAAATAGATATTAAGATAAAATTCAGTAATGAACTAAAATCTATAGGGGGAATTACATTGCACAACTTTGATAATAATGGTTACATAGATACCATTGTGATACTATTAAAAGGACTTGATAATCAAAATAAATTTGACTCCGACCTGATGGAACAAATTGCAAAACATGAAATTGGCCATGCCCTTGGCTTAGGCCATGCTAATTTCGACGACAATATTATGAATAGGGATGTCAATAAGCAAGTACCTTTTGTTTCCTTTTGTGAAATTAATGCAGTTATAAAGGCCAATAGACTTGGATGAGTCACAATTAATATAAAAATTGCACTGTAGTACTAAACAAATTAACTTTACAAATTAATTAATGTAGAAAATATATTCTTATATAAATATCTGAGATAAAAAACATTCTAATTATTATTATAATGGATCCTTTTAATCAAAAGCGTAGTAAGGGCTGTTATGGTGATTTTAGAGAATGTTGGCTTATTCTTTATTTTTAT
>JANWKP010000234.1 GCA_025451315.1 Nitrososphaerales archaeon
TTTACTATAAAGAGACGCAAAATATAAGAATTGTGTATATGAAATGGCTATAATGAGGACAACATATGGTATGTTTTTTGTATAGGAGCTATATTGACCTATAATTAAAAAACGTCAGTAATCTAGAACCATATAAAATTAGGTCATTAAAAAACAAACAGTTCTATTGCGGGCCCGTGGGGATTCGTGCTGATATCGGTATTTTAAATGGGATTCTACATCTCATTCAGCAAAGATAAATTTAAAGATTATGCCAAAGAATTTACACTATTGATTTAGGTGCTATTTCAGAGATTTCCGAATTTATCAACATGCGTAGTGATCCAATAATGATAGAATATTACCTGACTTAATTTAGAATAAGTATTATGATTCAGGTTAATTAAAACGCTTAATCTGGGGCTAATTATAGCTACTGCATTTTGGTAAGAAATCCAATTCAGTGATATCTATATTCTCTTTATCAGAAATAGAAAATTCAATGTCGAGTGTGGACTCTAACAACAACTTTTACTCTTTTTCCATTTTTGTTTACATAAGAGAAGATTCTTCCTGAAAGAATTAACCGAGTGATAATGAAGATTGAATGAATACCTTTGTCTTTAAATCCTAACTGGGTTATAAATCCAGTATTATCTTTCACAACACAATTTATTTCATATTCTTTCATAGCTTTCCAATTACAATCGAGTAAATGAGATGTTATTTTTATTTTTTCTATTGCTGTATCCTAATTTCAGTCAATTTGTAAGTATTGAGAATCAAATTATCATCCTGATTCCTGGGGATTAAGTTCCCAGTGGTAGTAGGGTTCTAGGATATTTAATATGGATTTTCTCCATTTACAGACGGAGAATTAAAATTCTGAAGTATTAAACAGTAGTATAACCTGTCTTAAAGTCGCACGATTTATGAACTCATCGTCTATATTAAATTAGTCATTCAACAATAATTAAAAGGATTTAGTCAAACTATTCCTAAGTTCAATGTATCTAACATATTATAGATAAACTTACTAAGTGATTATGAAAAATAATAGATAAATAATATTTCAAGCAGAACAACTTAGAATTAGGAAATTTATATGATCAACAACTATTTGATCATTAAGAAATATGGTTCGACATCGGTATAATTCTCACCAACTATAACATAACCACCAGCATCCCACCTATAATCAGTTGTATATGGCACATGCTTTCGTATGGTCAGGAAATCTCCGAAATTATAATCTTCACTCATTGTTTCGTTTCGTACCGGTAATGAGTATGAGCTATTTAGAATTGGCATCATTTCCCACTTCTTTGTAGTATCGTTGAAGTAACCGAACGCCAAATTTAAATAGGGATTTATGTTTGGGTCTTTACTATCACTGGTAACATAATAACCTATAAAGCCTAACGTTTGATTTTTACTTGGAACGACAGCTCCAAATATCCATGGTCTATATTGGTCAGCAACTTGATACTGTCTTTCATGACTCATATTGTTTCTTATATCAAATGTGGCTACTTCAATGTAGGGGTTCCAAGTTTTCCCATAGTCAGGAGTTGTAATTGCATTCCACATAAAATTTAAAGTATCATTATGTACCCATGCACTCCTAATGCGGCTACTGGTATTGGCTTTGCACCACCATTTTTCAGACTGTAATGGATCCTCTCCACATGCTCCTAATAAGTGAATATTATTCCAGGCATCTATCGGTATAGTTCTATTATCGACATAATTAGTAGTTTCACTCCATTCATAAACTCGCATCAAACTATTATTCTTAAAATGCGAACCAAAATAAGCGGTATTATTAAAAGTACCTTCAACTGGACTTATCCCGGTAACGTTTCTATCTACTACGGTATCGTATACAATTCGTAAATCAGGATTAGAAATAGAGCGGCTTAAGTCATCGAGCGGAATTCGAAAAATGGTTGCATACGCTTTTTGACAATTATATCCTAAAACCAAAGTGGCAGTTACAAATAAGTTTTTATCACTCACTGTTACTTCAGGATAGTCAAATGAAACATCCGGATAGTCAAAAAGGCCTTCATTTATCTGTTCCTGAAACAGATTAACTGGAATAAAGTCTAATACAGTCCAATTTTTCGTATCATTTGATACCGATATTCTTAAGATGTTGGTAATTTCACCTTCTGCATAAGTTTCACCTAGGCGAATCCAAATATACATATTATGTGACCTATCATATATGGTTCTTTGATCAGCTTTATACAAGTCGATTGAAGTATTGTTGCTACTAGTTTCGTTGCTAGACTGCCCAGGCTGTAGAAAGCCTTTAAAATCAAATCTAGGATCCACAAATGACCAATTTTCGCCTATTTTTGATTTTGCTGCATAATGGTTTCCAGTATAGAATACATGTGTACCGTTGGATGCAATACTAGGCTCACCAACATTATCATATCTTTCTTGTGGCATAAACTGAGGCTGTACCTTTGACTTCCAAATAGTGGTGAAATTCTGATCATGGAAATTGACGGTCGATTCTAAAGGTTCCTCGACTGCAGTTATGTTAAAAGCAAAAGGGGAAGTCAGACAATTATCTAGTCGTTCGATATTGAGCTTATAGCATTCTTGCGAAGTATCTACGTTACCATATTCAAATTTACATGTCGGTATTACATCTTTTGTCCAAATTTCAGCTGTACTTTGCTGAGTAGGAATCAAAAAAAGGACAAGATTAATTATAAAAAAACCAACAATAAACTTGTACTTTCTTTTTAGAATCATATTCAATTTCGTTATTAAAAGTAGGTCAGTGACGCTCGTGGACTATGATTTCATCACCAGATGCAATTTTCATACTAATTGTTTTCAGAGGCGTTCCCCCATTTACAGTTAAAAAGGAAGAGAATACTCCTAAAATTTCTGAGTCATTATAGATTTTTGGAGAATCGGCACACTGAGTCCAAGTAATATTTCCACCATTTATATTAACCCTACCCATGTAGAGCTTGCTAGTATTATTATTAAAAGTATGAAAACAAAGAGAAATGATATATCCAGTTGGTACTTCTACGTGATTTGTATCCAATATGAGACCTCTAACGCTTTCATTAGGATAAGTATCGGATCGATTAATGATGTTGGTTCCCTCAACACTAGAAGTTACAGATGTATCCTCATCTCTTTCAATTACATTCAAATATATCCCATCATCAGCATCATTATTTAGTCTAACATACGCTTCTAGTATCTTATCAGTAGTAGATCGTACTCTAAGGAATCTTTTTAATATAGCCATTACAATCTAGAATCACCTCCTTGTAGAATTTATGCTTTTCCATCTCAATTATTGTCAAAACAGTTTATCAGGATATTTAGTAATGAAAGATAAGATAAGAACGGTAAATATTATCAATGAGACAATATCTCAAACTAATTCATTTGTAATTTTGATTGATTGGGTATAGATAAGAACACATCGCATGATAGTAAAAACTAGTTCAATCATTTTTTAAAATACTCAAAATAAACGGAAAGAAAAAGATCAAGACAATTCAGAAACTTGTGGAATATTGTATGAATTATTTATGAAGCATCCTAAATGTGTACTAAATATAGAAACATATGTAATTCAATTTTAGACAAATATTAGAATGCGTTATTCCTTTTTAACTTCTTTTTGTATCTCACTTATTACTTCATTTATATAATCATCTACCTGACTCTTTGTTAAATTTGAACCTCCTCCTACACTCTTATTATCAACTTTATTTATCAAATGTCTGACTGAATCTTCCAATTGAATTTTCCGTTCAGCTGAGCCTATATTTTCAATAAGCGAAGAAGATCGAAACCTCAATTGGCTTCGAATTTCATCTAAAAATTTAGAATCCTGTATAATAATTTTAGATGAATTGTATAATCCCCAATATATCATAAATGCGGACAACGGCATGATAGAATAAGTTACCAACCCAAACGGAGGAAAGGGTAGAATTTGAATTATTGATATTTGTATACTGCTATATAAGATAATAATTCCTGATGCTAATATAATCAGATTCTTTTTTAGATAAACATTCAAAGCATTCTTAGAAATTACTATAAATAGAAGACCGAAGAAAATGCCCGATACTTGTTTTGCTGACCCAATAAAATATGTAAATAAATAGAATAAGAAGGGGAATTCATTTACCAAGTTGTTTAGATAAGTTGTAAAGAAATCGGATGTCAACAAGTAATATAAAAAAGGAATAAAAATAATAACCCAATATAGTTTTCTACCATTTCGAAGATAGTTATAAACATAGTTTTTTAATAGTAACGAAGTTCCTATCCACGTAAAGCTAAACATAATCAAATTGAATAACTTAAAATAATCTAAATAAACAATTTTTTTTAATGAAGTTTTGTTCCAAGGGTTAGAATCTGCATTAACGAGATTGGTCCTCTTATCTAATTCCAAAACGACTGATAATAGTCCTAAGACTACTACGACAAAGAATAATAGAAAAGCACATACAAAAAACAAAATAAAGACATTATGATTGTTATTATACCATTTTAATAATCTATAAATTAAAATACTCAATATAGTCATTGAAGTAATTAAGCTAGATAATATGGAAGCAAGGAACGTCGACAAAAAATATCTGTTCTCAAAGACGATTGAATGAAACATAAATAGCGATATAATTAGATATAGAAACAAAAATGGCATGATATATAAATACAAAGTATTTTTTTTCTCAATTTGTGAGTTAGTAGTAGTGAATCTAAAATAAACAGCTAGGATGTAAAATTGGATGGCCAGGTTTGCTAAATTTAATGAAACAAAAAGAGTAATCGCTATTGTGGTTCGTTCTTGATATGTATATAATAAGAAGGAACTTGTCACATTGTCAATAATTGAAAATACAACTAAAACTATCGAAAGAATTAATATTAGTATAACATCAAAATTCTTTCCCCATAACAATTATCTTTATAAGGAAATCTAAATATAAATACATGATGACGCTAAAACCATTTTTATTTGTATCAATTACTTTGTCAATACTTTTATTAATTTTGTCTGTTAGTACTAATGACACTTTTTCTCAAAATGATAAATTATTTTATCGATCGACTGAAAATACTTTTGGTCACAATTTTACTTATTGGGCTACAAAATATTGGGATTATCTGTTTTCCTTTAACGATCTTCAAGATCCTGACAGAGTACGTGAAGGTTATCATCTTATAGAGTGCTCTTCTAACCAAAACGATGGACCTGTCTGGTTTTTGCCTGACGGCTATCATAGGCCAAACATTGATACTCCTGAAATTAGAGAATGCAATATTCCTTCTGGCAAATCAGTGATGATTCAAATAGTTGGAAGCCACTGCACTAAGAATGATGGCATTGAGACTCCTCAACAATACAGGGAATGTGCAGATTGGAAACTTAATCAGGCGAATATTAGGATATCAATAGACAATTATTCTTTAACTGAAGGTGAAATAAAAAGTTTATACTTAAATTCAACATGGACAAAGTTCTACATACCTGAGAATAATACTAGTGTAACTTATAGAGGAGAACAGGATGGAATGGTAGCTGGATATTTTCTAATTACAACTCCATTATCTGATGGGCAACATACAATAGAAATAGAAGATAAAGTAGGCAATTATCCAAATATAGATCCGAAAAATGTAGACATCCATTTTTCTTCGACAAAGTATTGTCTTAATGTAGGCAATAGCACAGTTGAAGGGACTGCAAAATGCTCCTTTTAATAACAGTGAGAATGCTTAAACATAATTCTATATGGAGCTAGCAAATTCACTATTCCGCATCTTTATTCTAACCTATATTATAACTAACTTATTTTCTGAATTACCAGTGCTGTATATGATAGACTAAATGTTTTCATTCCTGATAGGGAAACTATAGCGATCATAGAATCAAACAAAATTGTTAAAGAAACAATATTCAATCTTCTAACGAATTGGTTGATTCGTTAGGTTTAACCACGCATGGTAACAGTGAATCAACTGTTTCATCTTACGCTACGATATCTGACATACTATGGATCAGATCAGGTTTATCTCAATAACTTAGTTTAGTAAGTCTAATCACTTTAGTCTTGCATTTTATCTCTGGTTGGATAGACTCCTAGGCTACCGTTCGCTATTGAATAGAATATAGAATTAATTCGACACAACTCTTTGGAAATGCGATCAATTGCCGTCAAGTCATGCTATTGTTATCATATTACATATCATTTAGTTTGGGCACGTGGGGATTCGTGCTGATATCGGTATTTTAAATGGGATTCTATGATTGATCTGGTTAAGGTGAAATATAAAGATTAGTAGTTGAAAAGAGGATTCAACATCATATAGTGTTACAAATATTTGCAATACCTTCATGCGACAATTTATTTAGTATCATTAGGTTCTTTGATTACTATCTCGATCATTTTTTTCTAGGGTTTTCTTGATACAGATTACCTGAAAATATAGATTCTGTAATTTAATAGTGTGTGAATGGTATCTGGACCCAAATTTAAATGGAGTTTCCTACAAATCTGGCTCCAGATGTTGAAATTAAGTAAAGCCTGCGATTGATAAATAAGAATATAGATTGGAAAGCAATTCTGTAGTTAATTGATCTAGATATCCACTCCAATAGTGAAACGACAGTTTCATCATATAATGCTTATTTCAAAACTTCGTGTATCAGATCCGAGTACCAAGGATAATTAATTAAAGATCTTCTTCTAGACAACAAGATTAGGTAACAAGGTGTCAACTAATAGTGGCACAACCTATACAAGGGAAGTATCCACAAATTTGATTATATATTAAAATATATTCATGCTTCTCCTATAGATAAGTATTCGCAAAGATCCTTGATATTATTGGTGATTAACTCCAATATCCAATATGCTTTTATAGTATCTTGGGTAAGATAGCCTATGAAATTTTGTCAGGATGAAAGAATGAAAGGAATTAGAGTTGTAATTAAAAGTCTTTATTGGAAATTATTCTACAAAGGAATGAAGCCATATAGTTTACTAATTAATGCTGTTAGAGAAAGCAGTGGTGAGGGATGGTAATATGGCAAAGGTCATTGCAAAATCATACACTTCTCCTAGCCTTGTTTTGTTGGCAATGGATTGGCCGGATGGAGAGACTACCCACGATTTCCTTGGCTTTGCCATCAAGAGGACACCAGGATTTCAAAACAATGAAACAGGTAAATTTAGTGAATCCAGCTGGCTTTTAAATAGACTTAGTTTTAATGGCCCTCCTCCAGAGGGAAATCCAGATTTTCCATCCAACGAAGCACCCATTCAGAAATTTCTTTGGTGGGATGCCAGGTTAGATGGCATCACCTCAGGGTCTACATTAAAGTATGAAATATTTCCTGTTAGTGGTACTGTAAATAATTTGAACCTCATTCATACTGACAAGACAGATGTACTCGTAACGTTACCACAAAATATCGAATTTGGAATAGGCACTTGGTTCAATCGTGCTGTAATGAGCTCTCAGGCCTTCTCTCGTATTTTGAAAGCTATGGGAATAGACAAAGATGAAATTCCCGATCCAGGTGATGCATTGAAGTTAAGAGAATGGCTTGCAAACGATATGGAAAAACCATTACCCGATTTTATTACATCTTCTTCTTCTATCGCTGGAGCCATTTATCACTTAACGGATACACTTTGGATCATTCCTGCATTAAAGAACTCTATGTCCAATGGCAAGATTGGCCTTGTATATGACTCAAAGCTTCGAGGTAAACCCAAAAGCAATCCAAATACAGACACAATAAAGGTTCTCAAAAAGGTCAAATTTTTTAAGAGAGATAAAACGGGTATTATGCATAATAAATTTTTGGTAAAGGGCGATAATTTGTTGTCGAGTAAA
>JANWKP010000235.1 GCA_025451315.1 Nitrososphaerales archaeon
CTCGACCGTTATCATTTACCTATTTGATTAGGACTGACCAGTTGTTTGATTATGTTTATTTTTTATGTATAGAAGTTATGGATCAGTGTATTAGAACCCCAGTACCACAAGGAACTTAATCCCCACGTGCCCAAACTCGATGATCTGTTATTTGGTAATAATTTGAGTATAGTTTCCCCCCGTATCGTAATTTTTGACATCTTATAATGAATCAAAATACTTGAGATGATATGATGACTTCAAGGGAATGTTAATTTGTAATAGGTAGATAAATAGTACTATTATGACCATAGTTATCGGCTCACCGTGAATTAACGGATCTTTTAAAGAATACTCTTAGATGCAGGTATGAAAAAAGGAAGAGGTCTGAGGATAAGATGCATATTTTTAACATCTTACATTCTATATGTATTCGAAAACAATAATACGGTCGTAAGTTTTCTGACCTGGAGCCACTTTCTTATGAATCCATATATCATTTCATAAGAAGAGAGGCAGGTGAATTTGTAATCACAGACTTAGCTAACATGGGTGTGGCACAAGCCGATTTAGAACTGGACGATTTAATTGCATATCCAGATATTTTGGATGGAGATGTGTAATTATCGATCTAAAGGATACTCAGAGTACCATTTTTCGGGTTCCTTCTTTCCATTGACTCGCTTCCTTCGATAAAGTAACAGACTGCATTAGCCAATTAATGTCATGACCATAGCTGATGTTGATCAATAGCCTAAATGAACTCTTAGAAAATCATTCATTTTGGAAAGTGCCATCTTTGACTCTGGAGCTTTATAATAAAATTGATGTGCATGTGGCATTCCTTCATAAATATCAAGTTTTACTGGGATTTCGTTTTGGTCTAAGGCTTGGTACAGTCGAATAAAATCGCTCAGTAAGATTTCTTTCGTACCGCCTTGGATCATAGTAGGAGAATATCCGTTGGTGAAATTACCATATACAGGAGAGACATACGGATTCTTCTGATCTCTGGGATCCGCATAGGCATTGGCAGAATTCTTTAAGAATGCATCATATGAAAGAATTGGGTCTGCGTTCTTCAAAGTATAACGAGTGTCGCCATTTTCGGTAAGGTCAACCCAAGGTGACCAAAGTATCACTGCAGCAGGCATCCCCGATCCTAAATCTCTCATCTTCAGGATAGTAGCCGCTGCTAATCCTCCCCCTGCCGAATCTCCGAACATTGCTATATCATCAAGAGAATAGCCATCATGATCCTTTAATGCTTGTATTACGGAAAGTACTTCATCTGTTGTTTGATTCCATTTTGAAAAAGGAGCAACTGTATAATTAATAGATACAACTCTAAGACCTGTTGCATTGGCTGCAAGAATAGGACCGCCAACGGTTGAATTGGCACTGCCCAATGTATAGTCTCCTCCATGAGTATATACCAGTACTTTTCCATTATCCTCCCAATTCTTGGGCTTAATATCGATAACCTGGATTCCTCCTAAGTCTGTTTCTGTTATATTGGGTCGATAAAGATCTATGATCTGTTGTGATTCATTGATAAAAAAGGACTCTGTTTCACGATATTGCTGTTCCCATCCTTTTAAATCACTCGGATCTGGGGCCTTCAATGTAGAAGGATTAACTGTGATTTTGCTTAATTCTTCCTGTGCTTCTTTTGATATGGTTGTAGGAATATGTACTTGAAATGTATCGTTCTGTATATCGGTAGAATTTCCTATACTCGTGGCGTTTGCATTGGAATTATTATCAGGTAATGCATCTGTAATTGAGACCACTGAATCTTTTAATTTGGTATATAAGGATGTAAGATCAAAATTAGGGACTGATAAATTAGATACAGTTAATCGATTCCCTGAAAATGCTGTCATGTTATCGGACTGAATAGTATTATTGAATGAATTTGGAGAAGAAATCAAGTCTTCTTGTTGTTGTGCCATAACAGTGTTTGTTAATGATACTAATAACAATGAAAATACAATTATCATAGCATTAAAAATGAATATATTTATTCTTTTCCCATTAAACATGTTCAACAATTAAATTGCAATTATTTAAGAGTTGTGAACAGAAACAGTTTCTCAGTTCCCAGATTCTTTATGAGGATTCCATTTCTCTATAAGTTTTGTGTAATTGGAAGTGATTCTTCTATTAATCCCTGATATATTGCAATCATGTATGCGATATTTGTATAATCTTGTGTGTATCAGTTTTCCTTTCCATCCTGCTCTTACTATTTTTTGCCATTTATGATGCTTTGTGTTAACCATGACTGTTTTATCAAAAGGATAACATTCCTTCAATACATGAGTATACGTTAGTCCGCAATCAGGAATATAGCTGTATATCAATACTTTTTCAGTATCAAATTCTTCTGATACCCCATGACTAATTACTTTGCCATATTTGTCTATCATATCTAAGTTTGTGTAAACAAATCCCATTTTAGGATCAATGGCTCTCCCTTTGTCTAATGCATCTTTTGAGGTTTCTATGAACTTGTCATGCAATATATCATCCGAATCCAAAATAGCACTATATTCTCCCTTGACTATTTCTATTGCTCTGTTTAACGATCTGATTCTACCTTCATTATTGTTGTAGTAGAATGACTCATGCTGTATATCGTTTTTTTCAAAAGTCGCTAGTTTCGACTTGAATATCTCGATAGAATTATCAGTGCTCCCATCGTCAACGAAAACTATTTGAATGGGTCTATAGGTTTGGTTAACTACACTATCTAGGCATTCGTTTAAATATCTTCCATAATTCCAATTACAAATAATTATGCTTACAATATCCATGTCACTTCTACCCTGCATGTATGTTTTGTATTTGATATTCAAATAAAATTCTATTAAGTTCTATTACTCTTTTGAAGAATTATCTACTTTGTTAACTCAAATAGGTTTAAATATTTAAATATCATCTTCTGCTTATTAGCTTTAGAATCCTAGTTAAAGAACCTATATCAGCATTAATCCCCACGTGCCCAGACTAATATCCACAATATTCTTTGAAATATAGATTATTGGGATGATCTCTGCCTATTCGTCTATCCCATCCTTTCATCACTTTAATGATCATCAGAACATATCAATGCTACAATCCATTTTAAAATTATATTCAAATATTCTAGTCAAATTAGAATCCTGGATTACTAGTATTAGAAAGATTTATCATCAAGTCAAATTATATCAATTGATAGATATTGACAATAATTAACAAAATCAATTATATTATTTTGGTCTTTGTGACAATTCTCTCTGGAACAATATTTTTATTCTTCTCACCTCAATTATCCTATGAACAAGATACACCACTTGCTATGAAGAGCGGTATTGCAAGTGGTGACGTAAAAAATGACAGTGCCATAATATGGTCCAGATCAAATTCAGACTCTATAATGAATGTGGAATATAGAAATTCGTCAAGCTTTAACAATTCATCCTCAAATCCGATTTTAAAAACAGAGGTTAATCCTTTGACAAATTATACGGGTCATATAAAACTCATCAATCTAGAACCAAATACTAATTATTACTACACTGTTTGGTTTTCAGACATTAATAATTCTAATATAAAATCTGAAAATATGTCTGGAAAATTCAAGACTGCACCAAACACAGATAGTGATGTAAAACAAATAAATTTTATAATAGGTGGTGATTTGGCAGGTTCATCCGATAATAAGACTTTATGTAGACAAGTTGACATTGGCTATCCAGTATTTTCAATAATGAAAGCAGTCAATCCTGACTTTTTCATTTTTAATGGAGATCAAATATATGCAGATTTTTCGTGTCCTGAAAATATAACAAATCCTTCATATCCTTATTGGAAAAACATACCCGGTAATTTTTCTTCAGTCAATGAGGTTAATTGGAATGACACTGCCAGTCTGTATAATGAATTTTTAGCCCATTGGGAATATAACAGGGGGGATTTCCATTTACAGAACTTGTTAAAATCAACTAGCATGTATTCTCAAGCTGATGATCACGAGGTTACCGACAATTACGGGGGCCAGTGGGAATACCTTAATCCTCACTATGATTCTGATTTACACAAGAAAAGTGGCTATCCTAACTTAGTAAAAACAGGAATAGATGTGTTCTTCAAATATTCTCCAATAGATAGAAATCAAACGGATCCCGATAAGATTTATAGGATGTTTGGCTGGGGGAAAGACCTTGACCTATTTTTATTGGATGCTCATTCTTATCGTAGTCTAAATAATATGTCGGATATACCAGAAAATAACAAAACTCTCTATGGTAAGGAACAATTAGACTGGTTGAAAAATGGCCTGGCAAATTCCAATGCTACCTGGAAAATAATTTCCAATCCCGTCCCAATTACATTGCCGGATTGTTATGGGGAGATGGGTGAGTGCAATAGCTGGGCGACTAATAGCTCATTAAACCAACTAAGCTTTACAAAGGAAAGAAATCAATTCCTCAAATTCCTAGACTTAAATAACATAAAAAATGTCATATTCATTACTACAGATGTCCACTTTGCAGGAACGGTTAAGGTTGAAAAGGATTTCAATAATGATACCGATAGACTAGTTTTTTATGAAATGGCTAGTGGGCCATTAAGTACCAATACCCGTAATACACCTAATCCGGTTGATCCTACACTTAATGCTAAATCTCTGTACAGTGAAAGCGCCCTATTCAATTTTGGCCATATCAATATTACCGCTACTAAAAGTGATAATTCAAAGCATTTGTTATATGACGTTATCGATTCCAATGGAAGACTTAGACCAGGTTCTTCTCTGGACATAGCGCCAATGAATTAAAACTTCATATTTTCCATTAACGCATGACAGTAAATTATCGATTCAAAACATGTTTATTTCCGCCATCTTTATATTTAACGTTAATCAAAAAGATTTAAGAATCCTATTTAAAATACCGATATCGGAACGAATCCCCACGCGCCCAGACTGTTACTAAATATTATATAAGATCTATCAAATATTGAGCACTAATATGCATAATCGAATCAAAGAATTAGTTATGTCAGAGAATGTTATAGAATTCTTTCACTACAGGACTTTTCCACTGAATGTATTTAATCAGCGCAAATCATTTAGAAAATTCTTGAATAATAAAAAAGGAGAACTGCTCATATAACTAGAGGCAGCTAGATTTAAAGACCTGTAGTTATGTAGTTATGTTACCATTTTCAACTACAATTGTAGTTTCTATGATACAAGTTTGTTTTTGACCTGCTCTTATATCACCTTGAGCTGTGCCAGATTCAGGATTATCACAATCTCCACTGCTGGCTCCAATATCAAAACTAACTCCATCTTCTGTATTGAGTCCTTGTTCTAAGTCTTCTTGAGCTTGATCAATGTCTGTATCTATCAGATAGTGTCCTGCACCTAAAGTAATTACAGTACCATTAGACAATCCCACAAAGCTGGATGGAATAGGAGTGTGGGCATCTATAGTATTTGGAAAAGCACTTGATGGAGCAATTTCTTGTGCTTTATCACAGACAGCTTCATCAGAAGGTGTTCCTCCAGTAGATCGACAATCAACCGAAAAGATAACTGTTAATGTTGCATGTCCTCTATTGTCTTTTGAAATTGGTTTACCTTGTACAAAAACATTAGAAAAAAATGGACTAGATACTAGTATAATGAGCAAAGTCATTATTCCCATGAAAACGATAGGTTTACAACCCATAATCATACATCTGTATGTGTATGTAATTAAGTATTTCTCGCCTTACAAATTTACTATTATGACAGGATTTCTTATGTATTGAATGGGTGGCTGTTATCTGACAAATTTTAATACCATTCGTATTTTTGATAAGTTGGATGATAGAAAAAA
>JANWKP010000236.1 GCA_025451315.1 Nitrososphaerales archaeon
CTTTTTAAATTTTTAAATTTTATAGCACTAATATTCTATCAAATAATATTATCCAAATAAAAATGTCAAATTGCTAGCCTACAATTTATAATATAAGTATACACTTGCGCTTAAATGATTAAAAGGTTCAACCATGGTAGTAAACTAGGTTTGGTTAAAGATTTAGAAGGAAATGAAGAGTGTTCTTCGAAAAACGAACGATAATAGTAATAAAGACCAATTATATAAATGTAGAGATGTCATTTAAAGAGGACTATTGCCAAAATTCGTAAGAGCTCAGAATAAAATAGCATCTTATGAATTGTCTGATTATAATATTAATTTTATCCAATATGATAGAACTGTACATATAACATGGTATTGATACAGCTTTACGCAAGACAAGAATTACTGAAATATCCACAATACCAGCTAACACGGTTTATAATATAAGAAATTTAAAAGATGGAGAAAATATAAATAAGAACTTGTGATTTAAGATATATTTTTATTTTTATTATTTTTATAAATTACCAAAAAATAATATAAAAGGATAGTGAAAATGATGTATTCACTCTGAGAATATCATTCTATAAACTTTGTTTATGCTAAATTTAATTTACCAATACATTCAATTATCATTGAGAAAAAAAAATAACAACAATAAAAATATTAAAAATAGTGAAAAATAAATCAATTTTTACAATTTTCTGATTGTAATATAAGGTGAATATCCTAAATGTTTAAAAGGATTTAAATGTATAATAATGGTATGAAGACCCTTCTTATCTTCTTGTTGACTGGAATTCTTTTCGTTCCACAAGTGTTTGCTCAACCAAGTTCTCTAGACGAAATGATGAATCATATGAGGTTCACTCATTCTCAATTATCAAATAATATCGGAGATGTTATCCAACTGATCAAATCCAATAATACTTCAGAAGCCCTCACCCTCCTTGAAGGTATGGATATTAAGATTAAGCATATGAATACTATGTTTAGCGATCTTGTATGGGAAATGTCTAATAAAGGTCATTAATACTCTCAAACTTACATTAAGTTACAATCAATCCTAATTTTTAATTATTAAAATGAGGATGCGTTTCAGAATATATAATGAGAATTTGTAAAACTGATAAATATTATTTATTTTTGATGATCATTACAATATATTCTTTTACCTTTTTTAAGTCAGATAGGCAATTTGTCATACCCTTCTCTTAGATTATTTGACACATCAAAAGAAGGAGTGGCAGACTATGACAATTTCTTAATTATTTAATTGTCTCCAATCATATAAGATTAGAATATCCATTGATATACTAAATCGAGAAAAATCACAAGGTTTCATCTAAAAGTCATAGCCTTCTACTATTGCTCATAGTCATGGATTTTAGCTGCTTGGCTTTATCAAATAAAAGCTTAAAATATTTCTAATATTTATTGCAAACCCATTTATCATTTTGATATTAAAAGCATTAAGGTTTTTCTTGGTAGTTGAATTTAGGTATCCAATGTATGTATACATTGATGATCTCATCAATAGTTGCATTAGTATTAGCTTATTTGTCTATAAATTTAGTTTTAAAAATTCAAGATTTAATCATAGTAATTTAACAAGTAGGTATTCCATTATTAAAAAAGTTTAATTTCAATAATATTATCGTATTTAGGAATATCATTAATGTATTCAATAGATTAGTAACATAGATACATATCAATTGAATAATTTGACCTCTTCCAAATATCATAAATAAAGATAATTATTTCGAAATTAAACCCGTCATTCAAACACTATATGAGTCTTTGATAATTGATAAAACTAAGAGATATGATATGAAGATGGTCTTGTGTATTTTGTTATAAGTGATTTATGTTGAGGAAATAATTTAGTTAATGTTTTCATATCTCCTAACTTCCAATCTTTGTAATCAAATCCTGGCGAAACAGTACAACCAACTAAAGAATAAGAATTGTGGTTATCTACAGCTGCTGCAAACCAACATCCTGACTTAACAGTCGCTTGAATGGTATGGCCTTTATCAATATTATGTCCTAATCTTACTAGACGCAATCTTCCATTTGGTTCAATTATATACAAAGTCAATCTGCTTCCAATATAAAAATGCCAGATTTCATCAGATTTCATTATATGAAAAGATGAAAAATCATCTCCTTCAAGTAAATAATAGATAGCAGTACAAACATGCCTAGGCTCATCATATTTAGATATGTTTACTAATTCTTCAGATTTGTAGGACTCTATGAAGTATCCACCCTCTGGATGTTTCTGAAGATTCAATTTGCTGATCCAATATGCACTTTCTCTATCCAACACAAATGTATATCCAATAGATTTATTATGTATATATTATATTATGAATGAATTAGTCATGGAACAATGCATAATGTAAATTTCGACCATCTTTGATTATTTATTAAATTACCTTATTAAAACGCACAGACGATTAGAATGGATTGACAACTCTTTCTCAATCAATAAATAGAAAAATATGTTTTAGACTTTAGTCACAGCAGAAGAACTATGATATGATGTATACACATACAAATGAAACGATAATACACATGAAGAATAAAGTTCTAATTATATACAATATTACAATTATCTAAAAATTATTATGTATTTTATTTCTACTTTTTAATATAGTTCTGTCCTAGCTTATGAAGAGAGATTCATAAAATCTTTATTATTATATAATATATCTAACAATAATCATTAACAACTACACTAAACCATTGTTCAGATTTATCTAGAATCCATTTTATTTTGTTTATTAGTCAATGTTATCCAATGTAATTCATTTATTATTTTTGAGATGTGATTAACTAATTTTTTCTACCATAGTGTTAGTTAATGACAATCTATACTGTAGAATTGGAAGGTAATAACATAATTTTTAAGATGCTACTCTAAGCACGCTATTAAATTTGATTTAAATATATAAAGTAATCTTTTTTCTCAGAATATTTTTCAGATTTGTTAACTAGATAAATGTTTTAAAAAATTTTAATATAAAATTCTAATATAAGTGGATGACAAATGATATACAATAAATTGTTTCTAATATTACCTACAGTTGCAGCAACAATCTTTCTTGGAACAGTGCTAACTTTATCTACATCCACTGTATCAGCATTTGGCCAAGCAGAAAGTATGAATCAAACAATGAACAAAGCTAGTGACTCAGCAAATCAAACAGGTGAAGCATTGCAACAAGGTGCAAATCAAACAGGTGAAGCAATTGAAGGAAATGCTAGCAATTTAGGCGCCAATATTAGTGAAGGAGCAAAGAATTTAACATCTAATATCACCGAAGGCGCAAAAGGTCTTGCTGAAACAATTGGTAAAGGATTACAAGATTTAGCCAAATAATCACCTTTTCTTTTTTTAGACAATAAAAAATTTTGGATTGATTTTTTGTTCGTATCTAATCTTCTCTAAAATATAATCAGTTTATAATATTAAATGTAATAACATTGGCTAAAAAATAGTTTCAATAACTAAATATAATAAATGTAATTCAATAATAGCTTCGTCTAAATGTTGGATTTCTCTACATCATCTGCTGAGATTTATCAAATTAATCTGATTTTTAGCACTAACATAGAATCTAAAATATTTGGCTATACCAAATATTTAAGTTGAAAAAAAGTTATTTATTAATGCTCATGCTCTAATAATACTAAACACCCTACTGCAAATTGTATAATACAAAGATCAGAAATACAATGTTTTCAAAATGGTAGGTGAAATAGTCTTAAACACATCCATTTTTAACCATTAATTTATACAAATACACGAGTTAAATACAATGTATTAATACCGATTTTATGTCAAACGATATTAGCAATTTTAGATCTGAAGACATTATTAAAAAAGAAGCAAGAGGGTTAGAAGATGATACTGATTTTGGCGAAGTTCAAGAAATTTTGGGATAATATATAATAATTCAAAACGGTACTTTATATAAAAAGACATATTATATCCCGAAGAGTCTAGTTGAAAACTTTGACGGTGATACAGTTTATTTTAAAGTGACAAAAGAAGCCAAACAATATAAAAGAGACTAGCTTCATTTTTTCAATAATTTTTTGAAACCTAAACTGGCAACAACAACCAAAGTATCATGTCATTACTAAAATTTTTGCAAAGATATAGTTCAGTTCAATAAACTCTATTAGATTAAATCTAATAATATATTTTTGTAAATTTTCGTTTATTTCTACTTAACTCGGCTACGACCTTGTCTATTAAACAACAATTGACCTAATTTCGACTTTAAGTAAAGCTCTAAGTCATTATAGCTATCTTTGGGAACATTATGATTAGTAGAGATCTTATTATAATCTTTAGAGATTATTTCAATCTTTTCTGTTCTATCTATAAATGTCGCCCCGTCTGATAGCATGTACAAGTCGTAAATAACTAGATGCTTTTTATTTCTGTGTGAAATATGTATATCTGGAAATATATCCTTATTTGGGGAAACCTTTTCTTTACCTTTTGGTCTCTCTAAGCTATTTATCAATTGATAAATTATATCAAAAGATGGAATAACCTTTATTAAAAAACCTTTTAGTTCATTTATTTCTCTTTGGCTTATTCCATATGATTTTTCATTCCATTTGAGATAGTAATTACCAACTTCAATTTTAGGTTTTTCATAGACATTCGATATAATATATTGAGCTATTATATCTTCGCTAATTCTCAAGGAATCATTAATGGTATTTTCAGATTAATAAAGTCTCTTTCCTAATTTTTAGATCGAATAGGATTTAACTCCTGTGAATTGACTTTGATTCAAATTCTGATATCATTATTCGTTACTTAATTGTATCATTATGATATTATTAAAGTTGAACAATATTTTATATTCTATATCTAAACGAGAAGTTAGTGACTTTAACTTAATAAAACGAACATCTTGTAAAGAATGTATGATATTTCAATTTATTGTAAAAACTGTAGTTTAATATATTCTAGACATTCAATATCTAATAACTAGTTATTACAACCATAGTAATACTTAATATGATTTGTTTTATCTTGCCTCTATATAGCAAAGTAGTCATTTATTATATTAATACCGTTCTTTTCTGTTATTAATCTGTCCTGCTGTAACTGGTGATAGAATATGATTCATTAATAAACTGATTAAATATACAAAATTATCACAGGTTGACAGATATGAACTCTTATATTCTGAGTTATTCATTAATTTAAGACAGATGAATGAAATCCTTTGAATATTTAGTGATAAATTTTGAAGTATTGATATTTCATTATTGAATGTTTTTAAGAGAGAATGTCCTACTATATCTATGTCTTCTCAGGAAGATGAAAAAGAAACTGTTGATGTAAAACAAAACCCACATCAAAAAGATTATTTATCATCAATTGATTTAACATGGGTCATTACATGAATAATTTTATTTCTACGTTCTCATTGCCTCAAGAGAAAAGAAGGGCTCCCCCAACGAAATTTTGATGACTTGGTGAATTACCCACAAACAGTGAAGAGCATAAAAGAAATAAAATCCAATTTCTTGGAAGAACATAAGTATATCATAAACACGTACTATTCGATATATTTTAATCGGTTAAATGATATACTAGATTGTAACTTGAATAATTTAGTATCTATAGAGAAATATTCAAAAGCATATCGTAAAATAAATCGAAACCTCCTCGATAATCGACTTAATACTACAAAGATAATCGATGATATAGTAGTGAAAAATATGGACACATTTATTAAATCAATAGAACTAGTTCACAAATTTTACTTTGACGTCCTCCAAAGTTGTTATAATTATATTACAATGTTCAAAAATGAATCTTATAAGTAGTATTTGGTCGTCGTTTTTATTTTTTCAATCAACCATGATTGTTTTTTAAAAAGATTTATCTTCTAAATGGTTTTAATCAGTTTATTAAATTGAGGGATATTGCGTCTAATTTTATCTAAAATCGGTGTTTAAATTATTATGTTTTTTTATTACATTGTATACTTTGTAAAATGGAAAACGTTTGAATATACACAAATAAGATAATTTAACAAATTTTAATCTAAAAAATTATATTTAAAGATTTATTATTATAAGGCTCTGTAGAATCCATCTAATAATAACCAAATTTAGTATGCTGTGAACATTATATGCTATATATCTAAAAGTCAATTCTCTGTTCTGCATTCGTATTAATCTGGATGATATATGTTCTCCAAACA
>JANWKP010000237.1 GCA_025451315.1 Nitrososphaerales archaeon
AATATTGTGAAAACCATCAAATACAACACCGCCTTCAATATTAATTTCCTTTAATTTTCGAATTTCAATTATCGGTTTGCTATACACAATATATTTTTAATTTCATTATTTTAAACCTTTACAGATAGAGATACAAAGAGAATTTTTTGTAGTTACAATAGCATAAACCCGCGAATGTAGTTGCAGGGTTCGAGTCCCAATCCGAGAATATTATCTTTGAGTTTGATGATGATTATGGTACTTCTGTATCATATGCATAAGAATTAGTAGAGATCGTTAAAAGATTCAAAGATGACACACAAGCAGACAAAATAAACATTGTTGCGCATGATAAAGGTGGATTAGATTGCCAGATTATACCTTCATTGACCGATTCATGGAGTAATATGAAGATAGTTTACAAGATTATTAGCTACTACTGACATCCATAAATGGTAAAACCAATCCAATAGAATGGAAGATACCTGGAGTTATAGAGCATTTTTTTTTGAGCCTGCTGTAGTGCTACTAAAGGGGGATTGTTATTAATACGACTCTTATGATACAATTTCATAAACTTGGGCGCTGCATAATCGGAAGCTAGAGAAATACTTACCAATACTGATTTGACACCTGCTTCTAAGAAGGATCCTGGTAATCCCAAAATATCATCTCCAACAAGTTCAATTTTTCCTACTTCCATTGGTCGCAATCCTGTACTACAGGCGCTTAAGATCACCTCGTCATATTTGAGTGAAGCACGAGCAATTTCAGCTGCATCTACTTTAGAATCTGTTAAAAATAACCCAGAACTCATCGGTTCATCAGATTCAAATCTTCCATGACATGTAATATGTAAAATACCTCCATTGGAATTATCATGGTTTACTAATTTCCAAAAGTTTGCTTCCGTAACATCTTGGCCAATTAGAGGTTTCCCTATGATATTATTTTCTTCAGAGTACATCTCTTCTACCTTTTCCATTTCTCTTGTAGCTCCAAATAGTTGTTGATCTTTATCTTGCATATCTTTATACTCTGGTGAACCTATCAATGCAACTCTCGGTTTGTTTAGAGTAAAAGTACCCAATTTGAGAATACAACTAAGATTTGGAAGAATGCCGATAGGACAATATTCAAATAATCTTTTCTCTTTGAATATCAAACCAGCCCAAGGGATAAGATGTAGGATTCTATGAGGAATAATAATAAGCTCCTTTGCAGTGAGGGCTTTTGATAAGATACTCGATGGAATTAAATCTTCAGCATTTAAAGAAAATGCAGTAGAAACATCAAATATTTTGGGATTGGGTCTGTTTGAATGTAAGTTGCTTTGATAATCATTCAATTTGCTTTTTATATTTGTTGAAACTGTCACTTCCGCAACTTCGCAATTTCCTTCTTTAACCAATACAACTATTATAGTATCTAATTGTTCCTGATTTGAGTGAGATACATAGAATAAGTTAAGAACTGCTTGCTTTTTATCGGTTATAATTTTAATAACATTGGGAAGATCAAAAGGGATCGGTCTAGTTATTGTTTTCCAACGTGGATCAGAGTATACAATACGTTCCATTATTTCTTCTCGCTCATCTCTTAACGTCTTTTGTTTTTCTTTATTCACTTTTCCTTCTTTATATGCTTCATACTCCAATCCATCCAAACTAAGAGTTAATTCATCAAATTGTCTTTTTAGCTCTATCTGGATTTCATTAGTAGTTGTTAAACGAGGAGTGCTTAGAATAGCAGTAAGAATACGTGATTTGATCATTTCTATGAAATTACAGCAATCTTCTGCAAGGCCCATTTTAGAGCATAAATTTATTGCAGATTGAAAAAGATCAACCTTGTCCATTAGATAGGTGCTGTCCAAACGATAACCGAGTGGAGCTTTACGAAGATCATTTACTATTTCTGTTGCCTGCCTATAAGCATCTAACGCTTTCTTCTTATCATCAATATTCTCTAAAGACTGTGCTTTAAGCCATAGCAATTTCCAAAGTATGTCAGGATCATAATAATTCAGAGTAAGATCTGCAATCGCAGTTTCAATTTTTTGTAAGGCTTCGTTAGATCTACCAAGTTTCAATAGACATTCACTTTGGATTTTAATAAGAGCAGCAAGTTTTGGCCTCAAATTATCATCTGCTCTAAATGCTGGCTCTAGATGATTAGTGGAGGCTAAACATTCTTGATAGTTATGTTTTCCAAGGAGTATTGAAGCAACGTGGAATTGTGTTGCTGGTCCAGGAAAATAAGGTATAACTTTTTTAATATAAAACTCGGCTTCTTCAAAGTTACCTAAATATTTGTTAATAAGTCCTTTGTAGAAATATATTAAAATAAATTTATTCAAAAAAGTGTCATTGTCATTGATATTCTTTAACAATTCTTGGTATTCAGAATCCTCCATTTTTTGATGGTTATTCTTGGTAACCTGTTCAAGTCTAATTGCTGACATTAGAGATTCCATCTTAAGCTGATCAATTGTTTTGTTTTGAACTGCAGTAGCCATTTTTTCTTCTGCCATCAGTAGATCAGACAGTGCACGGTTATAATCTCCAAGCCATTGTCTAATTGATGCTAGATCAATTGTTGTTATAGCTAATTTAATATTATCATTGCATTTCTCATGCTTAAAAGTATCTCTACTTCTTTCTAAAGTATCAAGAACTTCATTGAAACGACCTAGAGGTATTAAAGATAATGCTATTGATCTTTCTATGTCTGCAAGATCACATAGTGAGAGATGTTGTTTACAAATATCCTTGACTTCATCTCGAAGTTTTTCTGCACCTTTGACGTTATTCATAGATTGCAATATATCAGAGTGAAGAAGCATGTTTTGTAACAATGGATATACTATTGGAATAATATCTACAGCAGTATCAGAATAAAACTTATTGTGTAATAATGCTAGTTTAATATAGTTTTTTCCTATTGTTGTTAATCTTTCATATGATTGACTGGCAGACTTTAAATCTCCTTTTGATCTTGCTGTAGTCGCTTTATCTAATAATGTAAAACTCTCACTTTGAAGTTCGTACATTTGTATTAAAAGTTTTGATTTAGATGCAGGTTCTTTATCGTCGTTATTATGGAAAGAGATTGGCATTCTACTCATTTACTTTCTCTTTTTATTTTGAGTTAGGGTCTGTCTTTAAAACCTCTATATCAAATCTCCAAACCTCTCCTAATTCAATAAATTTTTCATCAAATTCAACAATATTAGCACTTCTATTGATGATTTTATCTTTATTAACTATATACATCTCATCATCATCTTCAACGTATAATTTATCATCATTTTCTTTTTTGACAGTAGCTTTTATTATAGCCAATATTAGATTTAAATAAGGAAATTATTTAAATAATTCCCTCTATGAGTGTAATTAACTATAGAATTTGCAGGAAATAGAAAAAAAAATCAAAGAAATTGATGATGGAGTCAGATATTTGGATAAAATGTTAACTATTGCTATCGAGAATGACCTTTTTGAAACACAACCACAAAAGGAAATTCAGAATAGCATTCTAACAAAACTCAAAGAGGTCAGACAAATTATAGAAAAAAAGACGGATACATTCGATTACCCATACTGTCATTATGAGTTGTCAAAGGCAGCAGAATTATACTTTAAAGCTGTTAAATCTGCTCGCCTTTCATGGCGTCTCTTAAACATTTATGCAGTTCATGTTTGGGTATATCTTATAACATTTCTTTGTCTTGTCTTTATTTTTTATTATTATTTCCTTCAACCTAATAATTCATTTTTTATATTTCTTAACACTTACCAAACTGGCATAGACGCAGTTGTTTGGGGTATTATAGGCGGATTGTTACGGGGGTTGTGGTGGCTATGGAAGAATGTAGATAAAAGACAATATAGAAAAACTTGGATAATATGGTTTATCAGTACTCCTTTTCTTGGAGGAATTCTTGGGGCTATATCGTATTTTTTAATATTTGCAGGTTTGTCAGCCTTATCAGAAAGCAATAATGAAAATGAAACACCGAATACATTTTTAGTCTTAGCGATTTCAACACTTGCAGGTTTTAACTGGGAATGGATTGTGGATCAACTTAACAGAATTAAAGAAAGATTTTAAAATATTTATTATATTGTATGTCTGGACTTCAAAAAAAGGTTGAGACATTTCTTCTATAATAAGCTCCTAAAAAAAAGCAAGTTAATAAATGATATCATCATTGCTATCATTTGTTATCAATTAATTTCTACAAAAATATGGAAAACATATTGTATATTCGGATAGTGATACTTGGTGTCCAGAAGCACTTAATGTATTGGGATTGAAACATTATATACATTCACCACTCGAACAACGTCTGATTAAAAGGGTAATGCAGTATTTCAAAGATAGAACAATCTTTTGACGATTACTATTCATGTAATAGTAAAATAGATTGTGATAATAGTCATGTGTATAACTGTATAGAACTATTTGTACCAATGTACAATAATACCATAATAGCAAAGAATAATGTAAAGAATAATCCTGTTCTAATAAAGGAGATAATACTATCTTAAGTTAATAGCGCCAATTAAACGATTGTTTAGTAAGAAAATATTATATCGAATGTAAACAACTAAAAAATGAATTCATATAAAAATATCTTATTATCAATTATTTATCATTACTAATTCATTTTCTATTTTAAAATACGATTTTATATCATATTATATATCGACCCAATGAATATTTATGAACTGCTTTCAGTATAGAAGCCATTTATACAGGCACCATTATTGTCTATGCATTTAATTGGATCGGGATGAGGCACCATTACTATGTTCTCAACAAAGGCTTACGTACCACCATACTATGCTCAATAAAAATATGTCCACAGTTTTTACATACATTGGAGAAGGTCATTTCTTTATCTTTATGTTCTAAATATTAAAAAAATTGTTATCCTTAGTATATATTAGGATAAGTTTTCATCCATTGTTTAACCGTTCAATTAAATCAGCAAAAGTTATACTGAAAATTTTGGCATTCTTGTCTTGAAAAATATATCCATATTGTTTATCTAGATTTAAAAATTGAATTATTGACCTTCCTCGTGAAATAGGGGAGCCAAATAAATGAAGTATTTCAATAGATTGATAGCTAGGTACTTTCAAAGAACGGGCAAAACCATATTGTCTTTAAATAAATATTTTGTTCTGTAATATGGTTCTTTATAGAATACAGACGCTTTACAGAATTAGGTTTTCAAAAAGAGACCAGTAATCTTAATAATCTCCTTTATTGATATGATGTATGAGTTATGATTCCTGGAGTACAAATATTTATAATACCATCGTACGAGAGGCAGCTTTAAGAAAGCAGCTAAGAAATACAGATAAAACTATTTCAACAGATCAACAAAATATTTCATTTTATCAATACCAAAATTCTAATTTAGGGTTCGCAATTCAATATCCTTCAAATTGGGAAAAATTTGATGATACGAATGGTGTAGATTTTCTATCACCGTTGGAGAATAATCAAGATAGATATAGGGAAGGCGTATCTGTAAAGAGTTTCAAACATCTGGGATATTCCCTAGAACAATATGTTGAGGCACTCGTAAATGACCTAAGACAAAAAACTCAATTGTATGGAACTTACGCCAATCATTCTAAGCTTGCAGGACATCCAGCAATTGAATATCATTGCATGTTTTATTCAAACAATATTTCTTGTGAAATGAAAACACTATTCAGCATAATAAATAAAAAAATTTATCTTGTTGAGTATCATGCATACGATTATGCCCGATTTCTACCAATTGCTGATAGAATCATTACAACATTTCAAATTTATCCATGATCATAAATTACTATATTTTTGGATCTTTTTTGTCAATATTATAATTATATAATTAATAGACATAACTGAGTAAGAGTTATAGTATTTATTTTAAATATAAATAAAAATTTTTCGGCGCCGAAAAGCTATCTATAATTTGGTCTCATATGGCAAAAATAATGTAAATTCTATATTCAAAAATATTGTTATGAAATTCAAAACTTATACTTTTAAGATTTACTCTTTGTGATCAAATCTGCTACAAACGCTTTACCAATATACTTTTGGACAATTTATTGATCTCATGGATTTAATAATTTTCGTAGTATTTATAGAGAAATTATAATTAAAAAAGAAAAAACAAAGATCAAAATTATCGTATATCATATTTACTTCTGCTATCTTTAAATGAATACTCGTAGAGGTAACAATTCTAGTGTACGATTCACAGACTGATAGAATATACTTGACTTAAGCAAGTACTGACTAAATTAATTACCAGTTTATAGGAATATTTAATAGAATGCACGCATGTAGAAGAACAATGATGAAAAAAACCCTTATGATTTTATATATAAATTCAGTTATAGTCATATTATTAAGCGGGACATTGGTATCGAAAGATGCATGGGGCGTCTCTGATTCCTTTTGGGAAGCTCTAGGACAGGGAATACAAGTAGGTGGAAAATTATTGGACCTTGTTCCCACACCTGAGGACAGCCCAACGAATTCTCCTCCTAATTATCCTCCTTATAATCAACAGGTTAATCCTCCTTATAATCAACAGGTTAATCCTCCTTATAATCAACAGGTTAATCCT
>JANWKP010000238.1 GCA_025451315.1 Nitrososphaerales archaeon
GTCCATTCCTTTTCATGTATTAGATTAAACCTATTTTTGATTTCTATATGGATTCACTTCCTTACAACAGTAGAAGTGTAACCCATGTCTGTAAGCTATAATGTCACCTATGTCTGGACGTACAACAATTAGGTACAAAACTAACAACTTTTTTGTGATGTGCTTTGTTATCCAAAACCCCACCGATACAGCAGGGTTAAAATGAGCCATAGAAATTTTTCCAAAAAGATATACACCTATTGCTACACCTACAAAAGGAGCAAATGCGATAAATGGCATACCTAAAACACCACCTAACTTTGCATCAATGACTACTGAACCAGTAGCAAAAACAACCACAATAAATGTTCCTACGAGTTCTGCGATAAACCGTTTTTGGTCTCTAGTCAGTCTGTCAACTACGGATTCAAAAGAAGATTCCTTTGACATGATTATTTGTTATTTAAATGGATGTTATTTTCGCTAGATTGAATGTAGAGTTGTTGTTTTATTAAGTTATGGTGGTTGTGAGTATATCCTTTCACTATTGTAAATTGTTTACGGTAGTATAAACTCATAACTACCTCACATGTAAACAAATCCCCTCTTACTCCTCTATTTGATAATTGCCCTATTACCTTTCCCTATATTGCCATCACCTCCTGTTACAAGGATACTTTCTGTTATCAATAGAAACCGATCGGTCTTAGTACAGTATCGATACGGGTATAAGATATACTGTCATAAACACCGTTTCCTTTCCTTATTCATGCTTGGATTTGTTACTACTTCCAGTTTGTTCTAAAGCACAAGATATTGAATAAGATAAGAATCATAGAATAGATGCCCCAAAGAATGAATTAAGAAAAAGAATGAGCAAAGTATGTGATAAAATATGATTCAGATAATGCATTTTTTGGCGACGAACCTAGCCATTTTGCAACCCTCTGTATAAGAGAAGTGAGAACAAATAGCGTAAAAAAATCGATGCGTTGAGTCCTAATTTACCGAATAAAGTTATAATGGTGTTAGTCTATATTAGTAGAATTTAAAGTGCCCGTACCGTTTGAGTAAACAGTTGCAATGGTTCTTGTTTCTGAAAATATTACACCGCCTATTTCCAAATTTTCAATTACTGTTGGACTATTAATATACGTCCTCGAACCGTCAGCATTTTCCGTTACATTCGTCGGGTTTGAGAATACTCGTAGTTGTAATGGGAATGAAGATGTAGAGTTGTCCAATTTAATATTAGCCCGCAAAGATACCAGCATGTCTGAAATTGTAATTTCATCGCTTGGGTCATTCATATATTCATAGTCTAAACTTGTATTATCAACTAAAATAATTGGCTTTTCGGTAATCGCATAATCTGTCTCCAGCCCCAGAGGTTTGGAGGAGAAACTGGCTACCACTGTTACATTTTCAGTTCCTGATAATTTAGTATCATTTGTTGACATGACCATTGTGTTATTTGTATTGGTTAGATTATCAGCAATATTCTGCTGATCAGCCAGAGGCGGTGTAGAGCCCAACAAATCCAAGATGTAATCAGGGAGATCCAGATTTATTGAATTGGTATCACGGGTTAATGTAACTGTTGTATTTGCAGTTGAATTATCTAAAGAATTCAAACTTAATGAAGCAGTATTGTTTTCTGAATTTTCCGATATTCGCACCGATGAATTGTCAAGGTTTGAATTATCTGTAGAAGAATACGAATATTTAGGAATTTGAAACGAAAGAACCAGAACAAATGAAAAACACAAAACTAAACTTTTATAAAAGTAATGCGGCAAGGCTGAAAATCTCATAAAACTGGTTTATTTTCAGTGAATATAAGTTTATAAAGCAATCATCTTTCCAGATAATAAAATGTGTTCTCAAATTTACAGCTTAATAATAACCAACATTCGATAAATTTTGGCAGTGACTTAAGGTAGAACTTTACAGCACTTATTCGAATTATTGGATAAATTCTAAGAGAATGTGCAGTTAATAAGAAATCTAAAACATAAGAAAAATCCATTCGTAGTATTACGATGTCAAATGAGACTGCAAATGTTGATGTCAATAAGATTTTGCTCAAATCAATTAAGGAGTCTGTGGATGTAAAGCAAATTAATAAAAGTAAAAGAAATTTAGCAAATACAGAATTTAAACAAAAATTAGTTCCAAATTTCTTGTATTTATTATTTCTGAGTACCCATTATAAAAATAAAAAACAATTTCTTATCTACAGTATGTATTCATAGATAAGCAAAGTTTAAACAATACTCTGCGTTTTCATTACATCATTCTGACACAATAATGGTTGCTGAAGCACTTCAACGCTCCGTTTTATCCTATATGCATCACCAAATCATTATTCTAGATGAAGACATAGACTCAGCAACAGCCGTTAAGCAAATGCATGATGCCAAAGCTGAGACAATTATTGTAAAGAATAAAAATGATGAATATATCGGAATTATAACAGATAGCGATATTTTGGATAAAATTGTGATGCGAGGTGAGGACTCAGACAATGTATCTATAAAGACAATAATGTCTTCTCCTATCATAACTATATCTGCAAAAGCAAATGTAAGACAAGCTCTAGAACTAATGAGACTCAATGTAATAAAGAGGGTTCCGATAACCGATAATGTACATATTTTAGGTATTGTAACTCAAGAGGGGCTGGCTAATGTCATTAGGACTTCTGTCTTAGAACAAACATTTAGGCCATATCGAATGGTAATCAGAGAACATTACAAGCCTATAATGAGTAATCTAGGTTTCATACTGCAGTTTGCAGGTTTTTTGATCATCGTCCCTGCCATATTAGCAGCGCTGATTGGAGAAACTGATTCGGCAGTAGGAATTTTTCTATGTGTTATTTCTATGTCTGTGACAGGTTTTGTATTAAATTCTTACGGTGAAAGAATGCCAATGAATCTTCGACAGGCCTCCCTCCTTATGGTTTCAAGTTTTGTGCTTTTGAGTCTTTTTGGGAGCATTCCATATATCTATGTAAATCCGTTTCCACAAGAGCAAGGGTCTGTGACCCTTTTTATAAATAGTTTTTTTGAAAGTGCGTCTGGATTTACAACAACCGGTCTTTCATTTATATCATTTCCCCAAGAGTTGCCCAAAAGCTTTGACTTCTATCGTTCATACACCCAATATATTGGAGGTCTAAGTTTCGTATACTTGATTGTTGCTTTTTTCTATCCTGAAAGAAAGTTGATGCACATCAGAGGAATGATAGGCGGTGGAAATCTCAAGGTAAGACAACTGATACTAACAATTGGTGTTATCTTTAGTTTTTATGCATTTATTCTTGTCTTTTTCTTATATTTAAGCGGACAGACAGATATACTATTTTCTCTCATCTTGATTTTTAGTACTGTTACCGGAGGTGGATTTGTTCCTACTTCTACGGCTATAGACTCACAAAACAACCTTGAACTGACTACGCTTATAATAGGCATGATTATTTCGGCACTTCCTTTTGTGTTTCATTATGCGATATTTAGTAAGAAAATGCACACAACAAGTGTTCGCCCCGAATTATTTTTGTATATGGGGATAATTGTTATTTGTATAATAATTTTTTATTTTGTACTAAGTAACACTTTGGAAGTACAATCAGAGTTAATGGCGTCTGTATTTCATGTAATAAGCGCTGCGACTAATACTGGTTTTCAATTCCTCGATATTTCCCAAATATCAATAGAAGCAAAAATAGTATTAATAGTAGCAATGTTAATTGGAGGAACTGCATTCTCCACTGCAGGCGGTATCAAGGTAGGTCGAATACTCCAAATTGTTCAAAAAGTTACTGGTAAAAAATTCACCTCAGGTAATAGTGGTGGATCGATATCTGCAGTAGCATCACCATATAACAAAAGATATCTCACTATCGAGTCAAAGCCAACTAAAATTAAAGAAGAGGAAAAAATATTTAATGAAGCAATATATGTCATAGTTTTATTTATTGCAGTGTCACTTATTACTGGAATAATTATATCTCATATAGATAAAGTAAATTTCTTGGATTCACTTTTTGAATCTGTTTCTGCATTGACTACAACAGGATTATCTACAGGTATAACTTCCGTGGAGATGGATCCCATATCAAAGATAGTTCTTATTTTTAATATGATAGTAGGCAGATTTGAAATAATTACAATAATCTATCTATTTGTAAAAATATCCAAGAAAAGACAACAATCACAATCGCACTCAATAAAACCTGATCGAAAATTATAATGCAATTTATTGATGAAAGGAATCGAAATAAAATATATACTGAATGTCCAGTACTTTGATATCGGACTATTAGAACTATTAAGATAATAACTCGGTTAACTTTATATCTACAACTCAAATCGATAGAATATCTATTTTTAATGTCTATATTGCATTAGATATTTTCGGATTTGATAAAACAGACAAACCGCTTAATGAATTATAAGTACAGGGCAATTGGCCAATTCTGAAACTTTTCGAGTAACACTTCCTAATGCTTTTATTTTTGAAATACCCTTTAGTCTGTTACTACTGCCCATAACAATCATGTCAACTTTCTTAGCATGAGCGTACTCCAAGATTTTTTCTGCTATATCCCCAGTTAAGCATTTGCTGTCAGATTGAAGGTTTTGTTCACTTAACTTCTTAATCTTTTCTTGTGCTCGTCTATGCCATGTATTTTCCGATAATGGTCTTAAATTCATTAATTTTGCTTTTTCAATAAGTTCTCTATTGTTTCCAAATATCATGGTGTCTGGATCTTCAATATGCTCAATAACATGCAACAATGTAATATAAGCACCACATGGTCCAGCTATTTCACATGCTATTTCAAGCGCCTTATCCGAAACCTCTGTGCCATCATCCGTTACTATGATATTTTCTATCATTATTCCGCTCTCTAGACCTCAGGTATATAATCTAATAAATGTAGATGCTATATTATTGACCATTGTTTGATTTAAAATATTTATAACATTTGTGTTATGAAAGCATATTCTTAGTGTTATTATCCTCAACCTTTTACTTCTATTTCTTACATAAATCAAAAGGTTTTTGAGTTTATCAGATTTAATATTGATACTGGCCACATTAAATCTTAGATTCTTCAAATATGCCCATTGAGGACAGTCATAGATAGTAATTCAATTTATTATTTGCTCCTTATCTTGGATGTATAGATTATTATCCTACATAATTTAGAAATTGAAATAATTTATCATGTGCATACTCATATCTAAAATGAACAATGAGGAATTAAAATAGTTCTCGCTCTATTGGATTAACATAAGAAATCCATATAGAACTACTGTTCCTATTGCCAAAGTTATTAGCATGAACGGAAAACCTATGCGTATCCATCTTGAAAAAGAAATGTGGTGTCCAAACTTCTCGCTTAACCCTACAGCAACAACACCAGCGCTAGAACCAATTAATGTGCCATTGCCCCCAAAGTCCGCTCCTAACGCCAAAGCCCACCATAATGGACTAAACTGAAATCCACTTTCAGGGCCAAAGGCAGCTGCTATGGTGGGGTCAGCGTTTAAAGTATGAATCATCGGAATCATTGTAGTTGTAAGTGGTATGTTGTCTACAAAGGCACTTGCAATACCTGAGAACCAAATTACCAGAACAAAAGTCGACCAAGGATCTCCATCTGTTATCTCAATAGCTAGATTCGCAAGTATATCTATTAACCCTGCATGTTCAGCAACCCCCACGATAACAAATAAACCTATAAAGAATAGCAGAGTAGCCCAATCGACTTCATGCAAGATTTTTTCTAGTGAAACTCGGCTTATTATTAATAATACCGCAGCACCTCCAATGGCTATTATAGATACTTCTAAATGAGTGATAGTCTGCAAAGAAAATAGTACGATTACGCCTACTAATACAATTAAGGATTTTATCAGTAATCCTTTATGATGTATCAATATTGCATTTTCATCTCTATGCATTAACTCTTGAATATCTTCTTGCTGTTCTAATTTTTGTTCGCCTTTCAACTCTTTATTAAAGAACAATTTGATTAGGAGTAAGGAAAATCCAAAAACAACGGCAATTGTGGGTCCCATGTGAATTAAGAAAGAGTTAAAATCAATTCCCGCAGCTGAACCAATCAGAATATTTGGAGGGTCGCCAATTAGAGTTGCGGCTCCTCCTATATTAGAAACCAGAACTTGTGCCATAATAAATGGAACTGGATGAATTCCTAACGTTCGCGTTATAGAAAGTGTAACCGGAACCATTAGTAAAATAGTAGTAACATTGTCGACAAACATTGATGCAACGGAGGTAAATGTACATAGTAACAGCATCAGTATCCAAACGTTACCCTTGCTAATTTTACCTAGTTTTATTCCTACCTGATGAAAAACACCTGTTTCTCCAAGTATAGCTACCATAATCATCATTCCAAGTAACAAACCTATGGTATTGAAATCAACAGACTCGATAACAAATTCAAGGCTATCTTCAGCCTGAATAGAGCCTAGTACGATAGCTAGAATAATAGAAAGAATTGCTCCAAACATTGCGATAACTGTTCGATGAATAATATCAAGTCCGAGCAAAACATAGATTGCAACCATGATTACCGTGATGCCAGCTAAAATGGGTGTAACACTTTTTTCAAATACCAAAGGAGGAACTGTAAAAAGTATGACAATGTAAATTGCAATTAACAAAATACCAATTGAATATTTTTTATGCATCTAGCAATCTATTTGAAAAGGTTTAAAGCCATTTTTAAATATAGAGGTTGTGATTTTTTTATCTCTCATCTAATCATTCAGAAAATCTTCCTTTCATAAATCATCAAAGTAATTTGACGTCGGGGGGGATGTGTCTGATGATGAATATCAATAAAATCATCTTAAAATGATTTATCCGGCTATAACAAAATAGAATTAGTGAAAGACATCCTTAATATGAATAAAGGCAATAACTATGATAAAATAAAACATCTAGTAGAAGTTGATGATGATATTCTAGCAGTTTTTATTGTGATGTCATCTCAAATAAAAGAATTATACATTGCCAAAAATTCTAACATACATAGAGCCTATGTCGATTCTATCGTCAATGAATTGGATTTAAACATTAGCATTGAAAATCAAAAATTAACAACAGAGAATGCAGAACTAGAGGGTAAAAGTAAAAATATCTTAGGTAAAATAAAATGGATTGTTTTAGAATATGATAAGCTGAGAATATTAAAGATATATGAATACGACAAAATTATATTTGTTCTGATAAACAGTAATACTCAGTTAGAGCATACTGTTGATAATATTTTGGGCTATTATTATGATTTGGATGAAATACCTAAAAGTCTGTTTTGAAATTAATCTATTTTACAGGTCTATAAATTCGAAAATAAAGGTTTCAACCAGCAATTATCCAGATAAGATTGTAAAATATAATTATAATGAAAATAATAACAAAAACTGTATACAATGGCCGCTGAATCTGCTTTTATACACATCATAATATCCATTTCTATTCTTTTATTCAGTGCTAAAATTTTTGCAGAGATATTTCAGCGAATAAAGCAACCAGTTGTATTGGGAGA